>CAYLSY010000052.1:0-10972 GCA_964386275.1 uncultured Hyphomicrobiales bacterium | reverse complement strand
TCTTGATTTATTTTTTCTTTTTCTATTTAATAAATTTGAATAAGGAGGGGATGTCCAGATTAAACTAACTATATTATTTTCTAAATAGTTAACAATGTTTATCGCATCATCTTTAATAGCTAGCTGTCTTGAAGAATTAAATATATTTTCGTTAGTTAAACGTGATTCGCATAAATCAATATATTTTTCTTGTAAGTCGAATCCAACGGCATTTCTATCAAGATCTTTGGCTGCTAAAAGAGTTGTTCCGCTTCCAACAAATGGATCAACAACCAACTCTCCTTTGTGCGTAAACAACTCAATAACTTTTTTTGAAAGTGATATTGGAAAAGTTGCAGGATGCAGTTCTTTATTCCTAATATCTCTCTTCTCATAATTAAACTGCCACACACCAATTTGAGATTTTAACCACTCTTTGGCGGTTAAACAATTGATTCTATTCCCTTGGCAATCACATGTTTTATTAAAATTAATTTCTATTTTTTGTTTACTGAACTCTACCATTATGTTCTCCTAACCCCCTTTAAACTCATCCAACATCCGCCTCAGCAGCTTCATATCTTCCCATACCAAGCGTTTCAGGTTGACGTTTCGAAGCAATGCCGCCGGATGGTATGTTACAAGCATTTTTCGACCGTGATAATCGAACAGCTTGCCGCGAATATCAGCCATAGTATGCTTTTTTTTCAGCAGGGTATCGACTGCCGTCAAACCCAGCGCCAATATAAATTCCGGGTTGATTAGCTCAAGCTGGCGAATAAGGTATGGCTCGCATTCTTCGATTTCCGCCGGCAGCGGTACGCGGTTGTTCGGCGGACGGCATTTCAAGATGTTGCATATGAAAACATCCTCGCGCTTTAAGTTAACTGATTCGAGTATTTTCGTCAAAAGCTGACCTGCTCTGCCGACAAAAGGTAAACCTTGTTCATCTTCGTCGGCGCCGGGCGCTTCGCCGATTATTACCAAATCGGCTGTAGGATTGCCCGAACCGAATACGAAATTGTGTCGTGTCGCTCCCAACGGGCAATTCATGCAATCGCTTATTTGTTCTTTCAACTCTTCAATCGAAACGGCGTTCTTCCACGCGGATTCATTCGTTTTTTCTTTGAACAAAACTGTGTCCTGCTGCTGCTTCTCGGTATGAATCACCTGAGGCTTGGTGTGATTTGCTTCCTGATGAATTTTCGCTAATCGCCTGTGTGGCTCGACAAATATACTATCACCAAAAGAATTTTTTTGCTCGTTTAAATATTGCTCAACTTTTTCGTAAATATTTTTATTTTTTTGCTGCATTTCGAAATTTTGATTTAAATCTAAATGTAAAATTAAACAATTCAGAGGAATTTGACTACTAAAACAACTTAAACCCAACTCCAACTACCATTCCACGCCGAGAATCAGGATAAAAGTTAAGCGATAAATTCTCATCGACATTGAAATCGAACAAATGCGCGCCTGTGTAAGCATCTACTGCCGCAAGGACATATACTCCGAGTAAAAATAACGCGCTTTGGTCGCGGTTGTCGCGGTAAAACTCGCGGCTTGCTTTGAGTTGCAGGTATTCCGTGCTGGTTTTGTCGACAATTTTGTCGGCAGCATCTCTTTCGTCGAGAAATTTGCTGTTATACCAAATAATCATTCCGGTCAATGTGGCTGCTGCGCCGAAAAATAGCGGCGCTTTCCAATAAGATTCCACATAAAGTTGACCCAAACCCGGACACGCAAGCGAAAGCAAAACAGCTGTCGTCGGCGATTTCTTCATCAATACTTGCTTGGGGAAAGATTTAGCTTGAAGAGTATCATTAACAACATTATCTTTCAATGCGTTATATGCTGTGTCCTGAGAATTGTCATTACTATTAAAACAATATAATAATTCGTTGGAATATAAAATATTTATAGTAAATATTATTAGTATATATTTGATTAAATACAAAGTAAACCTTTTAATCAATTGCAATATAAATAAGTTATCATATTCCTGCACCGCCATCGACAGAAATATATTGTCCGGTAATAAAATTAGTGCAATTTGCAAAAAACCATACCGCTTCGAAAATATCGGACACAGCTCCGTGCCGTTTCATCGGAATCGACATAGGATTCTGTAGAAATGCGTCGTTTTCACTTGGGTCGTCGGGCATCAGAATCGAACCCGGGCAAACGGCATTGACAGCAATTTTTGGCGCCAACGCTTTTGCCATTGCCTTGGTTAGCTGAATTGCCGCAGCTTTCGATACATTATACGGCAGCCGGTCTTTCCAGATTTCAAATGCGCCGTTCGAGACGATGTTGACGATTTTCGATTGTTCCGACGAATATTTTGCAAACTCTTGCGAGCAAATGAAAGCGCCGCGGGCATTGATATTCAAGGCAAAATCCCAATCATTTGAAGTCAACTCTGTAAAATTCTTGGTAGCGGGAAACACCCCTGCGTTATTGACTAATACGTCGATATTGCCGAAATGTCCATAAATCTTTGCGAATGCGGATTCCACTTGCTCTTTTGAGCTAATGTCGGCTTGAACTGCGAGCGAATTTGAATTGACTTCTTTTAATTCTTCGAGTGTGGCTGCGGCTCGCACAGCTGATTCGTTGAATATAATCGCCACATCCCATCCGCTTCTGGCGAACTCAAGCGCAAGTCCCCTGCCTAATCGGCGGGCTCCGCCTGTAATTACAACTTTTTTCATTATCTTTGTAAAACGTTGTAACTCTTCCGATGACTAAAAGCCGTCGGTTAAGTAGAATGCTATTTAGTCAAGCATTTTGATTTAATTATTTTTCAAAAATAAGTAAAATAATGAAAAAATTCATCATAATTGCGGGACCATGCGTCGCAGAATCATACGAAATGCTCGAAGAAACCGCCTCTGTCCTTAAGAGTATCGTTTCGAAACACGAAGTTGATTTCTATTTCAAGGCATCATATAAAAAGGCGAATCGAACCAGCGCCGGCTCTTTTATGGGAGTAGGAGACGAAAAAGCGCTCTCATGGTTGAATTTTGTCGGTAAAAAGTTCGAAATTAAAACAATTACTGATATTCATTCTGAAGCCGAAGCTGCACTGGCTGCGCAATTTGTTGATGTTTTACAAATTCCTGCCTTTTTAGCTCGACAAACCGAGATTTTACAAGCAGCAGCGAGAACCGGAAAGACTATCAACATTAAAAAAGGGCAATTCATGGCGCCGGACGATATGCTGAAAGCAGCTCAAAAGTGTGTGTCGGCGGGTAATCCGAATCTAATGCTGACCGAGCGCGGCACTTTTTTCGGCTACCATGACCTCGTCGTAGATTTTCGTTCACTTGCGATAATGAGCGAATACGGTTTTCCGGTGATTTACGACGCAACGCATTCCGTTCAAAAACCTTCGCTCGGCGCTCAAAGCGGAGGCGCGCCTGAGTTCATCCCTATACTTGCAAGAGCCGCAGTAGCCGCAGGTGTTGACGGCATATTCTTCGAAACCCATCCCGAGCCAAGCAAAGCCAAGAGCGATGCTGCTACTCAATTGAAACTATGCGATGCTAAGAAGTTTATTGATGATTTAATTGGATTAACGAAATATATTAATTCTAATCTTTTATAGACAACTAATGCTCAAAATAGACAACCAGTGTTAAATATTTAAGAAGTAAAATTAGCTAATTCCCGAAGAACATACCCAAATTCAAAGACAAATAATTCTTGGATTTTTCGCCGCTGGTTCTACCGATAAAATTCGCTATCGAATACTTGGCTTCGATATTCAATAGAAGCAGTTTCAAATTAATATCTACCCCAAGCCCGAAACCTACGCCAACACGCGTGTCCGATGGCGCCGTATCGATATTCAGCGGAACTCCCTCATAATCTACTGTCGAGGAAATAATGTTATATTGCAGTTCGCCGGTAGCATAAAAACCAAAAATGTTAGCAGGCGATGGAGGCAATTGCAAAAAATAATAATTCAATCCTACTGAAATAGGAATAATGTTCTGAACGGTATTCAGAGCTCCAATAGTCTTTGAAGCATCATTCGGGTCAACAATTTTGATTTGAGTTTCCGGGAACCGGTTCCAAGCAATGCCGCCGGTGAAGACCAAGCTTGGCAAGAGTGACGTTCTAAGCTTTAGTCCAATATTAAATCCAAGGTCGGCAGCATTTCGGAAATAATCGTAAACGCTGCCTCCGGACTGGATTTTCGAGGAATTATAAACATTGTTTATTTGGTCATTCGGAGTGGATAGTCCGCCAGTAATTCCTATACTCATTTGAGAAAATACTGATGAACTGCCGGTTAATGCAATGATGACGATGATTAATAAATTCTTTTTCATTTTCAAATCTGTTTTTTTATTTTTTTTAAAAATTTTTTTATTACTTTATTCGTTTTATTTTTGGGAAAGATTACCGGTTTATGATAATAATTACTGGCAATATTTACGATTAATAATCGAAAAAGATTCGAATTTATTGTTTAGTTTTAATTTTGGATAACATTCGGAAGTAAGTATCCTCATATATTTTAAAGGACATGTTATGAAAAGATTTATTGCATTGCTATTCTTCAGTGTGTTGATTTTCACAAAACTCCAAGCCGATGATGTTTTCAAGTATCCAGCGAACTTCGGCGGCTATCTTGGACTGAATTTCAATATGCACAGTCCAAAAATGACTTTGCTGCAGATTATATCCGAAGGTAATAGTATATTCGATAAAAACAATACGACTTTATCCGGCGCGCTCGGATTTATAGCCAACCTGCCAATCGACAATACTTTTGTATTTTCCGGCAGACTTGGCTGGTACTATATCGGTTCGAATTTTGAGTCGTCGACAACCAACGGAAACAAGTTGGAAACTGGAGTAAGCTATATTGAAATAACCCCTGCGATTCAGTTCCATAATTTATTTCCGTGGAAACCGCTATATTTGTTGGCAGGACTTGATATCGGCATTCCAATTTCAAAAAGCACCGAGTATTCCAATCCGACATTTGGTACGATTAATCCATACTTTCCATCCTATAATGCAAGGCTGGCTCTGACTCTTGGCGCCGGCTATGTTTTTAAACTAACGCCTAATATATTTTTAACGCCTGAACTCACTTTCCGTATTCCAATGACTAATGCCGTCAAAACCGGCGGCACAGTTGCGCTCGACGGCTATAATGTCGATTCTTGGTCAGTTACGCAAATACGCGCCGGAGTAGCCCTTACTTTCGCGCTCGATAAACAAGAAGAAGAAGTGATTGACCCCAATTCAACGATGGATGTCGGTTTTAAAAGCGTCAAATATTACGACAAGGACGGTAAGTTCTACCGTTTGGAGCGAATAAGGGTCGAAGATGTGCAATACACCGAGTTGTTCCCATTAGTGCCATATGTTTTTTGCGACGAAAACAGCGCTCAGCCTTCGGAAAAGAACCAAGTAATGCTAAACGGAGCTTCGGAAGCAGGCGATTTCTCGATACAAAATCTTGAAGCCGACGCTATGAAAATCAACATGGCAACTTTGGATATCATCGGCTCAAGAATGGCTGCCAATCCAACTGCCGAGTTGACGATAACAGGCACAAGCGATAACAAAAATGAAGCTAAAGACAAGCAACTACCTCAGCGAAGGGCAGATTATGCAAAGAATTATCTTGAAAAGTATTACAAAATTGCCTCCAGCAGAATAACAGTAAAATCAGTTCCTTTCCCGTCCGTTCCGACTAATCCGAAAGTTATCGATGGTGATGTCGAGAACCGACGTATCGAGTTTTCATCCAACAATCCTGCAATTTTGGCTCCGATAGTAATCGAACGCGATAATCAGCGCTTGGCTGAGCCTGCAATCATCGAATTCGAGCCTTTTGCAAATTCAACAGATGCCATTATTTCTTGGACACTCGAAATCAGCCAAGCAGGCGAAATCCTAAGGAATTATTCCGGCGCTAACGATATTGAGTCGATTCAGTGGGTTATTTATCCCAATGAACTAACGAACAAACAGATTCCTGTGGATTATGTTTTCACGGCAGTCAACAGCAAAGGTTTACGCCGCACAGCCAGCGGCTCGATTCCGGTCGAATACATATCTTTTTCCCGTAAACGCGCCGAAGAGCTTGCCGACAGGACCATCTCCAAATTCAGTCTTATTCTGTTCGATTTCGATAAATCGGATATTTCTTCCGGCGATATGAACATAATTACTAAATACATCATACCATCAATCAAACCAAATTCAACTGTGAAGATTTATGGTTATACCGATAGAATCGGCAAGGAAGAATACAACCAACAATTAGCCGAAAAGCGCGCCAAAGCTGTAAAGGCAGCAATCGAATCTAAAGTCAGACCCGGAAGTATTGAAATATATGGTGTTGGTGAGCTCAATGCAATGTTCGACAACGATTTGCCGTTGGGTCGTCATTTGTCGCGTACTGTTCAGGTTTATGTGATAACGCCAAAGAATTAATATTTCTCATTTTCTAAATGAATTCTTACATAGGAATTAGTGTATTGGATGGAGTCCACTTTATTTAAGATGGACTCCATCTTTTAGTAATTATATACCCTTTTCCAACACATCGACAACACTATGAAAATCATTCGGCAATGGACTCGAAAACTCCATCTGCAGGCGTGTTTCGGGATGTTCGAAGCGTAAATCGGCGGCATGAAGCAACTGACGCTGTATCTCTTTTATGCTCTTTTCGGCAAAGCATCGGAATTGTTTATTGGCGCCGCCATAATTGATTTTATCTCCTCCGTAAGCCATATCGCCAAAAACCGGATGCCCAATGTGCTTGAAATGAACTCGTATTTGATGCGTTCGCCCGGTTAAAAGCCTGATTCTGACTAATGTCAGATAATCGAATCTGCTTTCGACCTCGTATTCGGTGGCTGCATACTTACCGCCGGTTTTCACGACATCGAACAATTTTCTGTCTCGGGGCGAACGGCCTATGTTTCCTTCGATTCTGCCTGAACTGTCGTCGATTCTCCCCCAAACAAGCGCGCGATACATTTTTTGCACTGTCCTATCTTCGAATTGTTTTGCCAGCGCCGCATGAGCGGTCGGATTTTTCGAAACTACAATGATACCCGAAGTGTCCTTATCGAGGCGGTGGACAACACCGGGACGCAGAAAATCACTTGAATATATCTCCGAATCATCGATTTCGTCATCTTCGTCATCAGTTTCATATTTAATAGGTTCACGTTTCCCAATGTGATATAGGACAGCATTAACAAGTGTGCCGCTGCGATTGCCGTAACCCGGATGGGAACACATTCCGGCGGGTTTATCGATAACAAGCAGGCAATCATCTTCGAATAGTATGTTCAACGGAATATCTTGAGGTATAAGCTCAATTGGCGGAGGTTTCATCAAGCGGCAAACTATTGTGTCGCCGGGTTGAATTTTATAGCTATGCTTAACCCGTTTACCGTTAGCTTCGACAAAACCGGCATCAATTGCCTTTTGCACTTTTGTTCTTGTGGCATTCAAAATCGAACGTGCCAAGTAAGAGTCGATTCGCTCCGGCGCTTGATTTCGCGGGATGTTGAACTCGAATACCTTCTCTATATATTCAGGATGATTATTTATTTCCATTGCATTGGCTATCTAAAGGTCATTATCATGAATGTCCGTCGAAAGCTGCTGCGGCTTAGGGTATTTCTTGAACAAATCGGACAAATTTGGTATTCGCTTATGAAATAGTAATAGAATGATTACGCCAAGCGTTACACATGAATCAGCAACGTTAAATACCGGGAAATGTGTCCAAAGATTGCCCCAAAGCTCAATATCAGGTATGTCGAACTCCAAAAAATCCACAACCCTGCCGTAAAATAAAGGAAAACCGCCGTAAATTACGCCGTAAAAGACTCTGTCGATTAAATTTCCCGCCGCTCCGGCAAGAATAAGGGCAAAACCGATTTTTACGTATGCGTCGCTGTCCTTTAACTTCTTTATTAGAATAACAAGCAAAATCGAAGCTGCGACAGAAAAAAGGCTTAGCAATATTTTCAATATACCGAATTCTATGCCGAATGCCATACCCTGGTTTTCAACATACGTTATTCGAAGCAAGTCCCCGATTACCGGAATACTTTGCCCAAGCGACATCCCCTTGTGTTCAATACCGAAAAGCGAAAAGCCTTTGATGGCAATTTTTGTCAGCTGGTCGATAAAAACCAAGGCTATTGCAATAATATAATATTCTTTGATACTGTTGTTTTTGATTTCCATATTTGTTTTATAGTGTCAAATTGTGCAATAATGGGGCAATTCAAGGATTGCCCCTTTGTATGCAGTTTTTTTTTAAGATTAGCTTAAAATATACTAGTTTACTTAGCCCAAGCGCACAAATACAGCTCAGCATGGTCTGCCAGATATGGATGTGTCGGCAAAACCCTGAGCGTAAAGCCCTGCTGTCCTGTATCCGGGCAGATGTAAGAGCCTTCGTAATGGTGGATGTTACCTTGGCTTTTAACGAGGTTGAGAGTTTCGAAACCAGTGTTGTCAAGTTCGTCATGCGGGTCGAGCGAGCCGTAATAAACCTGAACTACAACGTCTTTTGGAGTCAAACCGCCCAATGATACTATTGCCCGCACATTTATTGGCTTTCCAACAAAGAATTCTGATTCTTCCTTCATAGAAAAATCAATAATTTCGACATATTTCCATTCATTGCGGACCATGTCTTTCCATTCCTTGTATTTAACGGCTTTTTGGGCATTATTCGAAGTAAGAGTCTTAAAATTCTTAATTGCTGGCAAATAATATTCGAGGCAATAATCCTTCAACATTCTCATGGTCGAAAACTTGCAAGCATTGGTTTTGATGCTGTTTTTCATGTAAGTAATCCATTTGTCGGGAATCCGGCTGATTTTTCTATCGTAGAACATCGGCACGATTTCCTGCTCGAGCAGGTCGTAAAGAGCGCCTGATTCGATTATTGCCTGCTCTTCGGTGTTCATGTATACTTCGCCGTGACCGATGGAAAAACCGTTTGTGCCATCAAAAGCTTCGTCCCACCAGCCGTCAAGAATACTTAAATTCAAAGTCCCATTGATGGCTGCTTTCATACCGCTTGTGCCGCTGGCTTCCATAGGACGAATTGGCGTATTGAGCCATACGTCGCAACCCTTAACCATAAAACGGGCAATAACCATGTCGTAATCCTCTAAAAAGACGACATGGCGGTCAAGCCCGTAGGCGCGGACTTTTTGGATAATTGATTGAATTACTTCTTTTCCTTGCGTGTCGTGCGGATGAGCTTTGCCGGCAATGATGATTTGGACGGGTTTTTCAGTATTGGTCAATATTTTCGCCAAACGGTCCATATCCCTGAACAGCAGCGTAGCCCTTTTATACGTAGCGAATCGCCTTGCAAAGCCGATTGTGAGCGCATCGGGGTCAAGATACGAATTAATTCTGCTGACTTGCTCCGGCGCTAAAAATCCTTTTTGGCACTTGAGCAAGTATTGCCGCGCAAACAGCACCAAACGAACGCGGCGACGTTGTTTTTCCCTCCAAAGCTCTTCCTGCGGAATAATATCGACGCCTTCCCAGACTTCAGGCTGGTCGGTGTCGGTTTTCCAGCGTGGCGTAAGGTATCGGTCGAACAATTCGGCGAATTCGCGTGCAATCCAAGTCATTGTGTGAATACCGTTCGTGATTGAGCGAATTGGCACTTCGTTGATTGGGAAGCAACGCCAGATTTGATGCCACATCTCGCGGGCGACTTCTCCGTGAAGCTTGCTTACTCCGTTATGATAAGAAGTAAGACGAAGTCCGACTACTGTCATCGAGTAATCTTCGTCAGCCGAAAAAGCTTGCCCCTGCTGACCCAAAGCATAGAATTCTTCCTTGGATAAGCCTAACGAGCCGATATAATTATTGAAGTATTTATCCATCAAATCCAGCTTGAAAGTCTCGTTGCCTGCAGGAACAGGAGTATGAGTTGTAAAAATTGACGAAGAGCGTGTTATTTGCTTCGCTGAGCGGAAGTCGAGATTATATTTTTCCATGTAATACTTTGTGCGCTCGAGCAATGCAAAAGCCGCATGTCCCTCGTTAATGTGCATAGCGTCGGGCATTAATCCCATAGCCATCAATGCTCTAATTCCGCCGATACCAAGCACTATTTCTTGTTGAATGCGTGTTTCGCGGGTGCCGCCGTAGAGTTGGTCGGTAATGTCGCGATATTCTTCGTTTGTATTTTTATCATAGTTCGTATCGAGCAAGAATAGGTTTACTCTTCCGATTTGCAGTTTCCAAATCTGGATGAAAACCTTGCCTGCTGGCATATCCACCGTTACTTCCAAAGGTTCGCCCGATTGGTTGCGCACCTGAATTAGCGGCATTGAATAAAAATCGTTGTAGTTATAAAGCTCTGTCTGCCAGCCATGCTGAGTCAGATGCTGACGGAAATAACCTTGTTGATAGAGCAGACCGACACCAATTAGCGGAATGCCCAAATCGCTCGCCGATTTCAAATGGTCTCCCGATAGTACTCCCAAACCGCCGGAGTAGTTCGGAAAGCTTTCGTTGATGCCGTATTCAGTGCTAAAATAAGCAACAGTGCCGTTTTCCTTTTCTGGATAGTTCTCGTACCAGCTTTGGGATTCCATGTATTTTAGGAATTTTTTGTGAATATAGTCGAGAAAGCTGGTGAATTCGGTTTGGTTTTCGAGTTCGAGCAACTGCTCGTTAGTCAATTTGTTGATTAGTTTAACTGGATTATGATTTACTTCTTCCCATAAATTGCGATTTATTCGAAGAAAAAGTTCTTTGGCATCGGAATTCCAACACCACCAGTAATTAAATGCTAATTCTTTGAGTTTTGAAAGCTTTTTCGGTAGATTTGCAGAGACAATAAACGTTTGAACCGGCTTCATTTTTGCTCCATATTGAAATTTATTATTGCTTAATCATTGACAATTTCAAAACTTTAAATTTACAATATTTTTCAAAATTAATACACAAAAAATAA
>CAYLSY010000051.1:5992-11032 GCA_964386275.1 uncultured Hyphomicrobiales bacterium | reverse complement strand
CATTCATGTTTTTGCATTGCTTTACAGCCTCGATTCCGTTGATAACGTGGTTAATTCGGATTCCGGTTTTCTTCAGGACTTGTTCGAAATATTTATAATTCGTCCAGTCATCTTCAACGACTAAGACATTGAAACGGCTAAGGTCGACCGAAAGCGAAAAATTCATTTTTTGAGTTGAGTATTTATTATTTTTGATTTTTCGTTGAGGTATAGTCAAATAAAATGTCGAGCCACGCATAAATTCCGACTCAACTTGAATACTGGCTTTCAGCGCTTCGGACAAGCCCTTGGCAATTGCTAAACCGATTCCGGCGCCTTCGTGAAGTTGCTTTGAAGAGCTGACGACTTGTTCAAATTTATTGAATATTCTGTGTAAATCTTGCTGCTTGACGCCAATACCAGTGTCGCGGACAAAAAACTGAATTTCACTTTTCTCGGTAAAGCGATAGCCAAAGTCAATACTGCCGGATTCGGTAAACTTAAGCGCGTTATCGAGGAATGCAGATAATATGTTTAGTATTTTTTGCCGGTCGGAAAAAAGTAACTTGTTGCCGGCGCCCGAGTTTTTCTCAATATTGAGTTTTATTCCTTTCGTCAATGCCCGGCTTTTATGAAAAGAGTATAAATCGTTAAGCAAATCATCCAAATTGAAATCGTCTTCATGTATTTCTAGCTGGCCGGTTTCGATTTTAGCAATTTCAATAATATTGCTAACAATTGATATGAGCCTGTCGACGCTTAGTCTAATCATGTTAATATAATCGTTACGCTCTTCGACCGTGATTTTATCGTCTTGCAGCGCTTCCGAGAAGCCGACAATACCATTAAGGGGAGTTCTGATTTCATGTGAGATATTTTGCAGGAAAGCTGTTTTCAATCTGTCGCTTTCTTCGGCGCGTTCGCGGGCTAATCGAAGTTCGTTTTCGGTTTCAACTAATTGCGAGACGTCGAAGCCGACGCCAAGCAAATATGCGCCTTCCTTTGTCATCAATCGCACACCGGTTAAATGATATGATAGTATTGCCCCGTCATGGCGGATAAGCCTTATTATATCATGTCCTTCGCCTTCGGCGAAGATCTTTTGGACAGTATTAATCAGTTTTTGCTTGTCTTCGGCGTAAATAGAGTCCAATACATTGTGCCGAAGCATGTCCTCGCCCCGAAGGTTGAGGAAGTCTTCCTTGTTTTTGTTCCAGCGCACTATCCTCATATTTGAATCAAACATATAGAATATTCCCGGAAGACTTGAAATCAGCATTTCGGAAAATTGTTTTTCTCGCTCATTTTCTTGCTCGATTTTTATTCTTTCGGTAATATCGAGCGCAGTAAAAGTAACTCCTTTTGACAAATCGTTCAAGTCAATAGGAGAAGAAGATAAAATGATATTTATTTCCGAACCATCTTTTTTCTTCCATACAGTTTCAACGGTGCCGGTTCCTATTTCGGTTATTTGACGATATTTTTCATCACCGACATAATTATACTCTTCATCAGAAGAATATAGTATTCTGGCGCTTTGTTCATTCAATTCTTCTGCGCTATAACCCAGCATTTCGCATAATTTTGGATTGACGCTTTTTATTACTCTGTTTTTTACGACGCCAATTCCGGTTGGTGAGGCTCGGAAAATACTGCTTAACATATCAGAATTCGTTGCATTTTCATGTTGTAAGCGGTTTTGTTCCTCGATTTTCGTTAGAGCCGCTATTCGGTTCTTTTCATTAGTAATATCGAATGTTAGAACGTGAATTATCTCTTGATTATCTAAGCCTTTGAATAATATAACACTTGTTTTAAACCATTTTGCTCCTTCGGAATAATTGACGCTATACTCGAATGTTACGGAATCATTTTTGTGTTCGAATAATTCTAAAAATGCTTCTTTTACTTGAGTTATATACTGGGGAGCGATAATCGAAAGAAAATCCTGCATATTGGATATATCCGGCAGCTTATCGCCGCTGAGCATCTTGGTATTTAAACGGTTCGAAAACGTTTTATCGGGCAGTTCAATTACCCAATATGCCGTATTTGAGTAAGAAAAAATACAATCTAAACCTTGTAAATTTGAAATATTCATTCATTTCCCCTTTTTGGTCAAATGCTTGCCAGATAAGAACGCGACAAATCAAAAAAATTGATTATATTTAGTATTTTAATACTATACATTTAATAATTCTACTATACAATTAATAATTCAAATTTTTTTGTTAGACAACATTTGTTTACATATTAACGCAGTATTTTTTGTGTATATTAATTATAAATTAATAAAACATTTATTATTATTCAAATATTTTTAACAAATATTTTTAACAAATATTTTTCAGTAGTGTATATGAAAGTAATAAAAGAAAAAAAAATTGAAGGTTGCCTCGAAGGAACATATATTTATGAATTGCTGTTGGACAACCCGCTTACCAAGACATTTATTCAATACCTTGGCGCTTTAGGAAAGTTTATATATCAAGATACCCTTGAGAAGCCATTTTTCAAAGTAATCGTTCGCGGTGAAATGACTATTAAAGGAAGTCAAGGCGCAAAATCCTTCCGAATAGTCTTCGGTTCGCCGGAAGTCAGAGAGGAGCTTAATAAATTAATTTATTACATCGAAAAGTATACCGACGAAAGTTAATTGGATTTTTCAAATATTTACATAATAAATTAATTTTTAATCGGTAATTTGAATCCTGTAAATTTTCAATTTTATTGAGAGAATTTCAAAAGATGATACCAAACAACGCATGCTTTAGTTATTTAGATTTACTCTCCATCTTCGGTAAAGAGTCATTCAAAAATATTTCCAATAAAATAAATACATCCTTTGTTACAATCGATAGTCGCAATGCTGCCAAGGACTGCCTTTTCGTAGCCTTAAAAGGTGAAAAACTCGACGGTAACGAAAAAGCTCCCGAAGCCATAGCTTCAGGCGCCATAGCGGCTGTGGTAGAACATCAATGGTTTGACGCAAATAAAAAATCAGCTGCAGGCTTGCCATTAATTGTAGTCGATAATTCATTAAACGCATTGGCAAAGCTTGCTAACTACCATCGCCGGCGCTTTGATATTCCAATTATCGCAATCGGCGGTTCGAACGGCAAAACAACCACAAAGGAAATGACAGCTTTCCTTTTGTCGCACAAGTATAAGATTTTGAAGACACACGAGAATTTCAATAATCAACTGGGGCTGCCGCTAATGCTTCTTGCGTTGGATAGCGGATATGAGTGCGCCGTCTTGGAAATCGGAACAAATGAACCCGGGGAAATAGCTGTCCTCTCGAATATGATGGAACCTACTCACGGACTACTGACAAATATCGGCAAGGAACACCTCGAAAAGCTGCTCGATTTGGACGGAGTCGAACAAGAAGAAACATTCCTCTTCGGCTTTCTCAATAAAACTGGAGGTACAGCTTTTATTAATTTTGACGACGATAGGCTAAGAAAATATATAAAGGTGATTAATAACTACTTCTCCTTTGGAACCACGTCTGGAGCAGATTTACAGGCAGATATATCATTTACTAAAACCTTAAATCCAAAACTGAAATTGAAGTTCCAAGATAGAACTATCGATGTTGTGTTGCGCACCTATGGAAAAACTACTGCTTTGAACGCTTTGGCAGCGTCCGCCATTGCGTTTTACCTCGGTCTGACCGATGATGAAATCAAGAAGGGTTTGGAAGAATTCGAAAACGAATCATCGCATTCTTATGGCAGGATGCTGGTAGAAAAAGTAGGAGGTATCGTCATTATCAACGATTGTTACAATGCAAACCCAAGTTCGATGAACGAAGCGTTTTTTACATTATCGAATATTTTTTGCAGTGGTAAAAGGTACGCTGCACTCGGCGATATGCGAGAGCTGGGCGATTCTTCGCTCGATGAGCATATTGCAGTAATCGAAAAAGCTGATGATTGCGCTGATAAAGTCATTATCACCGGCAGCGAAATGCTAAAAGCTTTCAAGAATTTACCACAAGCTAAGAATATCCATTACTTCGCAGAAAAAGATGACATCTCCGCGCTGCTAAAAAACGAACTGAAAGCCGGTGATGTGTTGCTGGTTAAAGGTTCTCGAGGAATGAAGATGGAGACGATTGTGGAGAACCTTAAGGAATGAAAAAGCTGATAATCATTTTGAAGAAAGGATGCTGAAAAGAATCCAGCATCCTTTCTTTTTTATCTTTTACTGAAATTAAATCTATTATTTTTTTGATAAGCAGCAGTTTTTTAACCGATAGCTTTCTTGACAATCGCAGCAAAAGCTTGCGGCTTGTTCATTGCTAAATCGGCAAGCAACTTACGGTCAATGATGATGTTGTTTTGTTTCAAGGCAAACATCAGACGAGAATAAGTTGTGCCTAGTTCTCTTGCCGCTGCATTAATGCGGACTATCCACAAGCTGCGGAAAGTGCGTTTTTTCAAACGGCGGTCGCGGTAAGCGTGCTGCAGACCTTTTTCGATATGGTGTTTCGCAACCGTCCAGACATTTTTTCTTTTACCCCAGTATCCTTTGGCAAGTTTAAGGAAATTCTTACGTCTGCGGTGCGATGCTACTTTGTTTTTTGCTCTTGGCATTTTTTTCTCCTAAATAATTCGGCTGGGGGAGAGCATCTTTCCCTTTTGCCATGAAAAAAAGAGTTAATTAAGTTAGGATAATTCATTTATCCTAAAGCGAGCATGGTTTTTACTCTGCGTTCGTCCGTTGGATGAACGATACCCGACTGGCGAAGATTACGCTTGGTTTTACGGGACTTTTTCGTAAGAATGTGGCTCTTATAGGCTTTCTCACGTTTGAATTTTCCCGTTGCCGTAAGTCTATATCTCTTCTTGGCCGAGGAGTTAGTCTTCATTTTAGGCATTTTAAACTCACTTATTAATTAAATATATACATTTTGCCGAATAGTACAGCAAAGATTTGCAATATAATAAAAAAAAGCGGCATTTGCCACTTTAAAATATAATCGTAAAGAAATTATTTCAATTCCCCATTTTCAAAAGGGAGTAGGGGGATTTGACAATAAGATTTAAACTT
>CAYLSY010000051.1:0-5982 GCA_964386275.1 uncultured Hyphomicrobiales bacterium | reverse complement strand
ATAAAATGTTAACAGGATCGAAGCGATGAATCCATATTCCTATCAGCCAATATATTACAATGATAGATGCTTCACTGCGTTCGGTATGACGCAAAATAATCTTAACTATTTTACTTTCTTTACTTTAATATCCGGCGCAAGCACAACCATCATCATTTTGCCTTCGAATTTAATCGGCTGGTCAACCTTAGCGATATCTTCGAGGGCTTGAACGAAGCGTTCGAGCAGCTCACGACCATATTCCTGATGCGTGATTTCGCGTCCACGGAATATAATCGAGGCTTTTACCTTATTTCCATCCTCAATAAAATTTCGGGCATGGCGCACTTTGAAATTAAAATCATGGGTATCGATGCGCCATTTGAAGCGCAATTCCTTCATTTGCTGTTGTTGTTGCTGTTTGCGTTGATGCTTTTCCTTCTTTTGCAATTCATAGAGAAACTTGCCGTAATCAATCAGCTTGCATACCGGAGGTTGTGCCTGCGGGGCAATTTCAACAAGGTCCATTTCGCGCTCTTCAGCCATGCGAAGAGCCATGCTTTTCGACATAATACCCAGCATGCCGCCTTCTTCGTCGACAACGCGGATTTCTTTTGAGTTAATTTCATGATTGATTCTATGACGCTTAGCCGAATCTTTATAAGGCTCGCGGCTGGTTTGTGGATATGAAGGTTTCAAAGATTTCAAACAATACCCTTTTTATTATTGATAATATGACATTTTAAAAATAAATGTTAAGCTACAAATTTATATATTAATACGCAAATAGAAAAGAACTTTTTTTATGCTTAATTGAAATATCGAATCAAGCGCCGGACATCGATGCTATGCGTTGGTCGCGTCTTTGTTTGGCGATTTCGCGCAAATCGACGAATTTGTCTGCTTCGTCGACGATTTCGACTCCAAGCATTGTTTCCATAACGTCTTCCATCGTAATCAATCCTTCGATACCGCCCCATTCATCGACGACAAGGAATATATGCTGCTTCTTTTCGAGGAATAAGTCGAGAGCCTTGTCCAGTTCTGCATTATCGGGTATAAAATCGATTTCGCGGGCAAGCGAGCCGATTTTCACTTTATTCCTGCCTTTGATAGCCGAAAGTAAAACCTCACGGGTCATTACGTAGCCAAGAATTTTGTCATCAATCGATTCACCTTCCCATACCGGAAAACGTGAATACATCTGCAATTCCTGCATCGACAATGCTTCGGCGACAGTCATGTCCGCTCGCATGCTGAAGACGATTGTCCTCGGCGTCATCACGTCCGAGACCAAGACATCGCGGAATTTAATTATATTTTTTAATATTCTGTATTCGTCTTGGTCGATTGAGCCTTCTTCGCGGGCGCTTTCAACCATGGCGGACAACTCTTCGAGCGAAGCTTCTTCGACGGATATGCCGCCAATCTTCGTTTTAAGGAATTTTGTTACTACAAATATCGGAAAGCCAATGTAAAAAAACAATAATGCCGCAGCGCCTGTATTTCGTATAATATAATCCGAAAAGCGGCGACCAATCCCAAAAAACATTGAACGCAAAAGAAAAGCCCCGATAAACGCTGCTAATGCTGCAAACATCGTTATATACCATTCGTTATACGAAAGTTGAGCTTCAACGGCAAGCAGCACTATGGCGCTAACATGGAATATACTTTCCGCACAGAAATAGGCGGTTGCCGATTCATCAGGATTATTTTTAATTTTTTGGAGCCGGCTTGGCTTTTTACCTATCTCCTGCTCTAATGTTTGATGATTGGCATAGAGAATTGCTGCCGATAACAAAGTTGAAAATGAGCCTATAATTATCAAGGCGAATGAAATAAATAGTATTTCTATCAAAACAGGTGTTGACCTTTGTATTTGTTTAACATGCCTTTTTTATGTACTATCAGAACATCCTCGGTTTTAAATCCGGAGAATTTGCGATTGAAGCGCTTTTTCCTGTCGCCTTAATGTTAAATATTCCTTTTCGTTAGAGCCATTGTGTTGCTTCTGCTTTTAGCGATAAGTTTAAAATACTGCGTCGTAAACAATTTTGGATGCTTATTTAGTCTGCGTCATTTTGGATTCCGTATGCTTTTCAAGGAAAAGCGTAATATTTTCAGGACGCTATTTTCGGGACGCTAAATCGTTACGCAAAGTTATTGTTTACATCGATAATTATTATTTCATCGCAATTTTGGGCTATAACGACGAATTCACACTATTATCTATAACAAACACCTTTAAAACGTGTTGCCGTCTAATGAACAGGAATATTTATTACGTTCAATGCTCTGACAAAATCGCTCTCGATGAGTATACCCATTGCGATGTAAAGAGATATTTCAGCATCTTTAGCTTTTTATCTGTATCTTTCAAACAACAACAAGATTTTCTAGGATTTCAATTCAATAGTATTAATTGCAGGGTATTCCATTTATTGCAAATTTTTAGTTTGTAAACTCTTTATCGATAATTGTGATTCTACCGGGGTAAGGCACATTGACACCAGCGACTGATACCGTCGGTTTTGCGTCAAGTTTAATTTTGGATGTGGAGCCTGATTGACCGCCGATAGCAAGCGCAAGGTTAACAATACCGTCATAGCCCTTCTTTTGGAAGAATTCATATAAATCCAAGGAGATTTTCAATGGAATATAAGTGCTGTAGCCTGTTCCGGGAATTTCGACAGGCTTATCGATGTTGCCGGTAATTGTTGTAACATCGTCGATAATCAGCCGCCATTCGAGCGCCGAAAGCAGCGCAGTCGAAGAGCGTGTGCTTTTTGTGCCGTCGTTTGGATTTTTGGCTTCAATGGTTAATACAAATTCTGCAGGAAATTTCTTTGAGCCGAAAGCTTTTGTCAGGTTAATGCCGTCGGTAATTGAAAAACTTGAAATGGATGACTTGTCGTAAAGAGATACTCCGGCAAGCTTGAAATTGCTGACTTTATCAAGTTTGAATTGCAATCGCTGAACGTTTGTTAGTGTATTTGTAATTTCCTTGATGGCATTGCAGGAGTTGATTAATAATAAAGAAATGCCCAAAATGCCGACAAATAGCGCTTTCCCAAGATTTTTCATGTCGTTTCCGAATAAAGTTATAAATGTTATATAATATGTATAACACGAAAAATAAGGATTTATAGTTTATTTGAGCGGAAAATATGTTGGTTGTATGGACTCCGCAGTATGAGCGGAGTCCGGTAAAAAAAAGTGTGACGCTGTTACGAATGCTCGCCCAGCCAGCGCTCTGCGTCTATTGCTGCCATACATCCCGAGCCGGCGGCGCTGACAGCCTGTCGATATGTGGGGTCTTGCACATCACCACAAGCGAAAACGCCTTCGATGTTTGTATAAGTCGATTTGCCTTTTGTTATAATATATCCGTTAGCGTCCAACTCGATAATATCTTTGAATGGCACAGTGTTCGGCGTATGTCCAATTCCAAAGAAGACTCCGTCTGCGGCATGCTCGGTGATTTCTCCGGTTTTAACATTTTTAACTCTTATGCCGGTCAGGCGCTTAATTCCAGCATTTTCCTCACCGATATATTCGTCGATTACCGAATCGAGCAAGAAATCAATTTTCGGATTAGAGCGGGCGCGCTCAGCCATTATTTTTGAAGCGCGAAGCTCTTGGCGTCGATGGATTATGGTTACGGAACTTGCGAAATGGGTTAAATAAGTTGCTTCTTCCATTGCGGTATCGCCTCCGCCGACAACGAACACCTTCAAACCCTTGTAAAAGAAGCCGTCGCATGTGGCGCATGCCGAGATGCCATAACCCCAGTATGTATCCTCGCCCTTGGCATGCAGTTTACGGGCAGTGGCTCCGGTGGCGATAATCACGGCATCGGCGGTATAATGTTTTCCTCGGTCAGACCACATTTCGAATGGACGATGCGAAAAATCAACTTTTTCGATTGTTTCATAAACTGGCACGGCGCCGAATTTTTGGGCTTGACGCCGGAATATATCCATCATTTCCGGACCGTTGACTCCATCGGGGAAACCAGGATAGTTCTCGACTTCAGTTGTAATTGTCAATTGTCCGCCGGGTTGGGGACCCTCGAAGACGAGCGTGTCAATATTGGCTCGGCTGGCGTAAATTGCCGCAGTCCATCCCGCTGGACCTGTGCCGACGATAATTAATCTGTGATGTTCAGCCATAAGCTTGCCTATCGTTATTTTTTATAAAAATCAATAAAAAATAGATGACGATTATATCACGTTTGAAGTTTATTAACTGATATTTCGCTGACAGTTATTAAATAACACATCAAATACAAAGTTTAGCGATTATCCCAAAAAATTTGTATTAATCTATTGTTTTTTATACTTTTGCAATTTGCAGATGTAAATATGCGGCTATTGCCTATTTTCAATAAATATTATGAAAAAAAGTGGACTTTGCCACTTTTTCAAGTATTAGCAATGTGAATGAAAAGAAAGATGTTTATAATTAATCGTATAAATCATTATTATAGAAATAAACAAATAATTTTCTTTTTTTATATTTAATGGTTTGGTAAAAATAATATCTTGAATAAATGAAAGTAAAGTATGAAAATTCATGAGTATCAAGCAAAAAACCTGCTTCGCACATTCGATGTTCCGACTTTGTTCGGCGCTGTCGTATTCAATTGTAATGATGCGGGCAAAATAGTATATGAAGATTTTGCCAAGCGTGGCGTTGATACAATTGTTGTCAAAGCTCAGGTTCATGCCGGCGGGCGCGGCAAAGGCATTATCAAAGACATCAATACAGGTGCGCCTATCGAAATTGAAGGGAAACCGCTTCGCGGCGTCAACGTCCTTCATGGCGGTAACCTTGCCGACAGAGCATATAACTACGCCAAGGCTATGCTCGGCAATAAAATCGTAACAATTCAAACAGGAGAAGCTGGAGCAATTGTCCAACGCCTGCTAATCGAAGAAGGCGCTTTGATTGCTAAAGAATATTATGCCGGTATCGTACTCGACCGCCAAGCAGGTAGAAATTGCGTCATGGCATCAACCGAAGGCGGCGTCGAAATCGAAAAAGTTGCCGCCGAAACTCCTGAAAAAATCTTGAAAGAGCTTATTGACCCCAAAATCGGTTTGCAGCAGTATCAAGCGCGTCGTTTGGCTTTTGGTCTTGGGCTTAGCGGCGAGGCTTTCAAGAGTTTTTTACCATTTATCACAAATCTTGCAAAAGCATATTCGGCGCTGGATTGCAGTCTGCTCGAAATCAACCCTTTAATACTGACTACCGATGGCAAATTCATTGCCCTTGACGCAAAAATTAATTTCGACGACAACGCTTTATTCCGTCATCCTGATTACGAGGAATTGCGCGACGATTCGGAAGAATCACCGCTCGAAGTTGAAGCGGCAAAATTCGACCTGAATTATATCAAACTTGACGGAAACGTTGGCTGCATGGTCAATGGAGCTGGCTTGGCTATGTCGACGATGGATTTGATTCAGCTTTCCGGCGGCAGTCCCGCTAATTTTCTTGATGTTGGCGGAGGAGCTAACGTTGAGCGTATATCGAACGCTTTTAGGATAATGATTAGCGACCCAAATGTAAAAGCAGTATTAATTAATATCTTCGGAGGCATTGTCCGTTGCGACAAAGTTGCCGACGGCATCGTTAAAGCCTTGCAAACAGTCGAGGTTAACCTTCCGGTTATAATCAGGCTCGATGGCACAAATGCCCGCGAGGGCGCTCAAACGCTTAAGCAATCGGGTATGAAATTCAATGTTGCTCGCACATTTGCCGAAGCTGCGAAAATGGTTACTGAAGTCGTGGCGAATGTCTAAATTCTTGTAATTAATTGATATATCTTAGTTGTTAAGAATAATCCGGTTGAGTTTTTCAATCGGATTTTTTTTCTGACATTCTCCATAAAAAAATGATATGATTTAAATTATACACATCATTCTTTTAAATTCACGTTGTTTACGCTGGAAAAGTGACGATCGCCACCTCATTTATCATTTGCTTAAGCAAATT
>CAYLSY010000050.1:0-11066 GCA_964386275.1 uncultured Hyphomicrobiales bacterium | reverse complement strand
TAACTTGAAAATAAAATGAAAAATTTATTCTTCGAAAAAAAAACCGAAGTAAAGTTTTACTCCGGTTAATTGAAAATAAAAATAAATTGAGCATTATTCTAAGTAAACTCCAGAACCTATAAAATAGTTGGTATTCGGAATCGGTTCGACATAGCCCAGTTTTTTAAATTCTTCCTGGGTTGTCGGTTTATGCCAGTAGAACTCGACAAAACCTCCACCGCTTTGCGCAGCAGCTGATAACTCACGTATAACGTATTTGCCATGTGTATCTTGGTAATCGTATAGGTTTTGGCCGGGTTTTTCCTTGTCAGTTGCGTGAGCAATGCAAATGCAATCGAAATCGTAAACATAGAAGTAACCCGACCTATCCGAATAAAAGAATACGGAGTCAATCGACTTCTGGATGAATTCCTTGCGAGCTTGTGTGTCGGTAATCGTTTCGCAGAAATACCCTATAAGCGATGCTTGATTGTGAACAGCGGTTACAGCTATTTGTTTATTACGTTCGAAATTATTGATGGAATCGATAATCTTTAATGTGTCTTGGAGGTTCGGGCATGTTGGGCAAGTTGTGTCGTCTTTGCAGCCGGTTAATGAAAGGAGTGTTATTAATATGGTTGCAAACAAAAGAGTCAATAAATGATTATCTTTCATAATTATCCTTTCTTATCGTTCATTAAATATCTCATTTATCTTATCTTTTATTAAATCTTGTCTTTTATTAAATCTTGCTTTGTAAATAACATATTTTATATTTATACTGATTGTGGTTTTTACTATTTGTGGTGGTCGTTGCGGGGTTCGAACCTGCGACCTTTCGCGTGTGAGGCGAACGCTCTGGACCAGCTGAGCTAAACGACCGTGATTATTAAAAAAAACAAATTTATTGAAATTTTCCTTACATTCAAAATTTTATCAAAAATAATGATTGCCAAAATCCGTTAAATATATAAATTACAATTCCACTAAAATTTTTTATTAATGGTGCTGTTTTTTCTAAATTATCTTGCATATTCATAATAATAGACGTATATTTCGAATTGAACAAAATGCAAGGAGCAATTATCGCTAAAACTGCTACGGTATATTTAGCAAAAAATAAATGAGATGTAGAATATGTCTTTTTCGACGAGTTTGTATTGTTCATTAACCTGTGAAGATTCTTGCGTAGCAGTAAATCGAAAATAATATCCTCGGTTGCAGTTATTTCCGCTGCAATACTATCGTTTGCTTATTCGAGCGCTTACTTCGGATTACCGGGCGTTTTCGAGGCAAAAGACCTTACAGCTTTTCCTAAGTTCAGTTTGTTAATACCTATTGCTGGCTCTCCTATTTGGAGATTAATCGCTTTTCAAACACCTCCGCTCGCTCAGCCCCAAACTACAAATGATACAGGATATTTTGCGCAACCGCCTTTTTTTCAGCCGAATCCTATAAACAGATTCGATGATGCAAGTCAAAAGGAGTATTTTAAAAATCGTCCGGCAGGCTTTTCGCAGTATATTAAACTGGATTCAACAACCGGTAACTTTGTAACCTATGACAAAATAGATAATTACGAAATCAGCTATCCATACGAAGTCAATTTGGACAATTACCTTCAAATTCGCAAGAAATCGATTGAAAACGGTATATGGGATTCCATCACACACGATTATGATATAAAACATGCACTTACCGGAGGCGATTTGGCTCGAATGCTCAGCGCATCAACTGGTTTAACAATCCCTGTGCCTCCGAATCCTATTATCAGCTTGTTTGGAAAACCTGAAATCAACATCAACGTTAACGGCGAAGTCAACATCAAGGCTGGCTGGCGCTGGGATTCGCAAAATCTCGGCACTGTTTCATCTTTTGGGCAAACGCAGTCATCTCCTATTTTCAGCCAAGATATAAAAGTTAACGTAACCGGTCGAATCGGTGATAAATTCAAGCTTTCGACCGACTGGAACACTCGTCGTCAATTCGAATATGATAATAAATTTAAAGTCGGTTTCGAAGGCGAAGACGACGATATCATCAAGTTAATTGAACTTGGAAATGTCAATTTACCTCTACCGACGACGCTGATTACAGGCGGTCAAACGCTTTTCGGTTTGAGGGCTGATTTTCAATTCGGTAAATTATTCCTTAAGACAATTGCCGCTCAAAAGCGAGGAGAACGCAAATTCGTAAATGTTAAAGGCGGTTCTAACAAACAATACTTTCAAGTACGTGCCTACGACTATGCAAGAAATCACTTTTTCTTGGATACTGTATATAAATCGATTTACAAGGAGTATTTTAAATACTCGACTCCGGTAATCCCTTCTAATGCTTCAAAATATAGAATCAAGGAAATCGAAGTTTGGGAATCAACGGGAAATGTTCAAGACGGTCCCTATACTTCATATGCTTTGGCTCATGCCGAACTTGAAGGCAAAAGGCTGCAAATGGGCGAGGATTTTCCTTCGTGGCTGCGGGATGCTGCCAATGTCAAATCCGGTTATGTTGAAGTCGGGCATTTTATGCGGCTCGATTCGACAAGGTATAAATTCGACCCAAACTTGGGAACTTTAACGATTTACAACCTCCGCACCGATAGGACTTATGCCGCCGGTTACCGAACCGAAGGTGATGACCAAAACACTGCTACAGATGATATATATAACGGTAATCTTTCTACCTATTCCGCCGCTAAAAAGGATACGTTAATACTGAAACTGATTTGCAGTCCTAATATGCAGCCTGGATTTAATGTGTTGTGGTCGCGTCAAATGAAAAATATTTACCAGATTAACGCCACGAATGTCAATGTTGCCGACACAAGAGTCGCTATTTCATATATCAATCAAAAGAATGATTCGACCGACGTATTGGAAGGCGCGCCCGATAAACTGGTTACTATTCTTCGGGTCGACCAGGTCAACAACAGCACTGGTTCGACTCCGCCAGACGGACAGTATGATTTGCGGGCGCCGTTTTTCGACTCTTATCGCGGAGAATTGACTTTCCCGTCATTGGAACCGTTCCGCGAAGGACTGAGGGAGTATTTCACAAAAATCGGCTCGCCTCAGATTGCTGAGCAATACGTCTTTAATGAAATATATGATACAACCTACGAAGTAGCACGAAAAAATACTGCACGCGACCGTTTCATTATCTCTGGCGAGGTTTCCGGCACAGCTTCGAATCGAATCATGCTCGGTGCATACTATCTTGCACCCGGCAGCGTCAAGGTTACGCTCGACGGAGTACCGTTGCGTGAATATGACGATTATATCATCGACTACAACAGCGGCTCTTTGACGATGAAGAACCAGCGCGCCTTGCTTCCTAATGCAAATTTAAAAATCGAATATGAGCAGCAAGATATTTTCAACCTTACCACTAAAACGCTTTTGGGTTTGCGCGCCGATTATAACTTGTTCAAAAACCGGACAATGAACGCAAATCTCGGTTTCACTGCCATGTATTACGACCAGTCGGCGCTAATCGAACGCGTTCGGCTTGGCGAAGAGCCTTCGGCAAACACTATGCTTGGTTTAGATTTCAAGTTCCAGTGGGAAACGCCATGGTTGACAAAACTGCTTGATTATCTGCCGTTTTACGATACAAAAGCACCATCAAGCTTGTCAGCACGAGGCGAATGGGCGCTTTCGATCCCCGAACCGAATAAAAAGCGCAGCGATGTCCTTACCGACGGCAACGAGCCGGTTGTTTCTATCGACGATTTCGAAGGAGCCCAGCGATATATCCCGCTCAGCTTATCCCCATTCCAATGGCAGCACTGCTCTCAACCCCAAGATGAAGAAATTGCTGCGAACGATTCTTTGCGGGCAATGCTTCGAGGAAGAAACTACTGGTATCAATTCTTCCGTCCGCGGGTGCCAATAAAGGAAGTGTATCCTGAAAGGTCAACCGTGCAGGGACGTTCGAATTTAAGCCCGTTGTATATTAAGTTCAATCCGAATTTTCGTGGTATATACAACATGAATCCAGAGTTTCTCGATACTTTGAATCCAAATTTCAACCCAGGTAACGCCTATTATTATCGGGGAGATATACGCTATCGAATTTGGGGCGGTATGATGCGTTTGCTTTCTTCGTTCAATACCAATTTCGACAATGAAAACATTGAATACATCGAAATAATGATGAAGGTCGAAAATCCAGGAACAAACGCCAAGATGTTTATCGACTTGGGTCAAATCAGCGAAGATGTTATTCCGAATAAAGCTACCAACACCGAAGATGGTATTACTGAAGCCAATCCGATGCCCAATAATATTATCGACGCCGGCGAAGACGTCGGTATCGATTCGATTAATAATGCAAAAGAGAAGGAAGTTTATCCTTACCCGCTGAATTTGGAAAATGACCCGGCGCGCGACAATTATTTCTTTGATTTTAATAAAGATGATGACGAAAGGAATCAAGACGGACGTGATTTCGTTTTTTATAACAACTTCGAAGGAAATGCAAGCCAGTCGGAAATGGGACAATTTCCCGATACTGAAGTTTTAAATAAAAACAATGGAACGTCAGTTGCTCTTTCCAATAGCTATTTTACATACGAAGTCAATCTCGACGGAGATGTTACGCGGAACTCGCAAATCGTCGGCGTCAATAACGAATGGCGACTATACAGGATTCCAATACGCAAACCGACAAAGACAACTGGCTCGCCGCTATTTTCGAACATCCAATATATCAGGGTTTGGTTCAAGGGCGATGAACTGCAATTGGCAATTGCCGATTGGAAGCTCGTCGGTTCGCAATGGCAGCGCGTTAGCAACGTTCAATCGAACGTTACCGATAATGACAGCGTTTTGCAGGTCGGTTTCATCAACGTCGAAGAAAACAGCGGTCCACCAGATTATTATGCGATGCCGCCAGGTGTTCAGGCTCCAGCTCAGAACAACATCGACCCGAACCAAATCATTCGTTTGAACGAGCAATCTCTGTTTTTGCAGGTAAGAAACCTCCGCTACGGCGACGAACGAATGGCAGTGCGGTATTTCAGGTCGATGGACATGTTTAACTATAAAACGATGAAATTATTCATTCATGGCGACGGCACAATGCCCGACGCTTTAGTGAAAGGTTCAGTGCCAAAGGCATACATGTTTATCCGTTTCGGTATCGACTCGATGAACTATTATGAATATCGCTGTCCGGTTGTCCGCGGTTGGGAAAGCATCGAGATTCCCTTGGAAAATTTGACTGCTATTAAGCAAATCCGCGACGAAACCGGCGAAACCGAAAGGCAAATATTCCCGGTATCTGGAAACTCACAGGCTTATTACGCTATTCGGGGTAATCCGATATTAACCCGGGTGCAGTTTGTCGGTTTGGGTATATCGAATCCATCGGAGCGCTATCCGAATGACCTTTCGACTACCGTGTGGATTGATGAACTTCGTTTGCTAAGCCCGGAAAGTTCAGCCGATTGGGCTGGAATAGCAAATGTCGAAATGAAACTTGCGGATTTAGGCTCGGTTAATCTTTCGATTTCGAATACGCAACCGAATTTCCACCGGCTCGAAGAGCGATTCGGTAATCGTATTAATACAACGAATTGGGTCGTAACGATGCAGGGTAATCTGGAAAAATTTGCCCCTAAATCATTCAAAGAAATGAAGGTACCAATAACCTACACACATTCGGAGTATATGGAGAATCCGCTATATGTTGCCAATAGCGATATAAATTTGGCTGAAGCATCATCGGCTGCCGGCGAAAAAGCGCGCCAAGAGGCTTTGGCTGATGGTTTGAGCCTTGCCGAAGCAAATCGTATTGCCGAAGAAGTCAGCAGCGCAACAACAGTGCGTTCCCAAACTCTGAAAGTTGCCGACAGCTGGGCTTTGACCGGATTGAAACTCGGCATTCCTACAAGTTTTTGGCTCGTTAAGGAAACAGTGAATAAATTGACCTTGGGCTATTCATATTCTCAGGAATTTGAGCGAAACCCGGTTGTTTCTGAACGATTCTGGTGGATGTGGCAACTTTCACTGCAATATACAAACCAAATCCCTGATTTCATTTCATTCAAGCCTATTCAGTTTTTGGATAATGTGCCGCTGTTCAGTAATTATAGCGAAGCTAAAATTAACATACTACCAGTATCATTTTCGGCAAGCTTGAATATGACAAGAAAACGCACCACAGAGCAATCGCGCTATTTATCATTTCCAAGCCCTGTGCTGCGAGATTTCAACGCTTCGCGTCAGGCTCAAGCATCATGGAAGTTGGTTGAGAACGGCTTTTTGAATCCGACAATTGATTATAGCTTTACAACCGGCAGCACACTAGTTCCGTTCGAACTTGATGAAAATGGAACTCAACGCAGCGCCTCGGAAATCTCTTCTTTGATATTCTTCAACGACGGATTGATTAATTTAGGCAAAAACAATACCCATACTCAAACAGTTACAATTAACATGAAACCGAGATTGCCACTTGGCGCATATATCAAGTTTGTCGATATGACCGGGCAGTTCAACACTACTTATAATTGGCAAAACCCCCTGCAGCCGGACCCGACAATTGCCGATATTGCAAAAAGCGTCAGTTTCCAAAATAATATCCGCTTAAATACTTCAATAAAGCTTCGCTCGATGTCCGACCAATGGTACGGAAGACCGTCCGGTGGAGCATCAGGCGGCAAGCCAATGGTAAAAAGCCCTGCGGACACATCAGTTAGAAAAGCCGATACTCCCGGAAAAGGTTTTTTTGCGGACGTCGCCGACTTTTTCAAGTTGATATTCCTTGACTACGACAAGTTTGACATAAACTTTACTCAAACAAACAACAGCCAAAATCCTGGAGTATATGGCGGCGAAGGCATGACCAATTTCTGGGCAAGAGGTATGACTTTCCGCTCAAGCGAGCTGATTTATGGTCCAACTATGGCATATCAACTTGGTCTGGTCACCAACCCGCATGGCGGATTTAACTTGGTCAGTTCGAACAAATTTCCATTCTTCGGTTTCGAGTCTTATCCCGGGCTTCGACCGCCAAATGCGGTTTTGCAAGATAATTTCAGCCAGAAAACTTCTCTCGAATTCAAAACGACACGCCCCCTTTGGGAAGGCGCCACTTTGGATTTGAATTGGAAGAACGAACTTGCTTTCAACAAAAACCAAACAGTTATAACCGACGACAAGGGCGTGCCACATTTTACTAATGTTGTCGCGCTCGAATCGTTCAACAAAACATTTCTGCGCTTCCCGAAAATCTTCGGCTTGAACGTGTTCAATTGCGAAATAGAGCATATAATTGAGCTTTTCGAAGAGAAAAAAGCAGCGATTGAATCCCAAACTTTCTCGGATTCTATCACAAAAAACCGAAAA
Organism: uncultured Hyphomicrobiales bacterium; assembly: GCA_964386275.1. Lineage (GTDB taxonomy): Bacteria > Bacteroidota > Ignavibacteria > Kapaibacteriales > UBA2268 > CAYLSY01. The sequence continues at coordinate 3,732 of CAYLSY010000050.1, read as the reverse complement.
ATCCTTAATGCGCTCAGCGAATCATTTCACGATGGATTGGAAGCTTTTTCGCTGTTCGGAGGCAATATCGGCAAGTTTCTTCCGGCAGTAAACTGGACAATTCGCTGGGAAGGCATCGAGAAATGGGACTTGTGGGGTAATGTTGCCAAAAAGATTTCCTTCGAGCATTCCTATGTTTCGAAATATACCGAGACCGCTCAAACTACCGATAATGGCAGAGCCGTTCAAAGCCAACAGGTTCAGCAAGGCTTCCAACCGCTTATCGGAGTTACTATGTCTTTCGACGAGAAGAAACTCGATGGAGTGCTGACTGCTACTTTAAGGTGGAACGCTACATCCACGTTCCAATTAACATCCGCCAACAGGACTACGATTACAAAGCAAGCGTCGACGGAAATTCAAGCCCAAGCCAGCTATACATTGAAAGGCTTCGATTTTCCGCTTTTCGGAATAATTCTAAAGAATGACCTTGAATTCAGCTTCCTTGCTTCATACAAAACAAACCAAAATGTAACGTTCGACATTTCCGGCGAAAGCTACTACGGCGGCGAAGACGGCAGAACGCTTAACGGTAATACTCAAATTACAATCGAGCCGCGAGTCCGTTATTCAATGAGCGACCACGTATCGGCATCTTATTTCTTCCGCTACGAAGGCACATTTACCGAAGGCGCAGCCTCGCCGGGTTTCAGCTCATTCCAAACAGGTCTGGATATTAGAATATCGCTCTCGGGCGGAAGGTAAATGAACCCAAATTGTAGATATAATTAAATTGTGGATTAATAAAAAATTGTGGATTAATAAAACTGTTGCGGTAAAACGATTTTAAAAACTGCACCGCCGGAATCAGCAGTGTCAATTTCAATAGTACCGCCGTGGCGCTCGATTATACCCCATGTAACAGCCAAACCGAGACCGTTAGTGCCTTTCGTTGAAAAGAACGGTTCAAATATTTTATCGATAAGATTCTCAGGAATGCCCGGCCCAGTATCAGCTATCGAAACTGCGCACTGGTTGCTGCGCCGCAAATATTCTGTTTCGATAGTAATTTCGCCTTTGTATTTCATGGCGTCTGCAGCGTTCAACATAATATTGAGCAGCGCCTGCTCGATTTGTTTTCTATCGCAAAGCGAGAGCGGCAGCGCATCATAAAGCCTAACATCGAAAGTAATATCACGAAACTGCGGCAAACGATGCACCAAAGTTAAAGTCTCGTTCACAATTTCGTTTAAACTCGTAGGAGCCGGTTTGGGAGCATCCTGACGCGCAAAATCCAGTAAATTTCGGACAATATCGCGGCAGCGCAACGTTTCGCGGATAATTACTTTAATATCATCCTTCCAAGGATTACCGTCAGGCATTTCCATCAGCAAATCCTCAGAATACGCAAGAATACCGGTCAACGGATTATTAATTTCATGCGCCACTCCAGCGGCAAGTTTGCCTAGCGCCGCAAGCTTTTCGGTTTGAACAAGCTGCTCTTGCAGACGAACTTCATTGGTTATATCACGGTCTATTGTGCATATCGCTGTAATCTCGCCTTTATAGTCGGGCAGCGGGAAACGCACAGTTTGGAAGTGGCGCATTTTACCGTCGATTTCAAATACTTCGGTGAATGTACCTGAGGTTTTCCGCCTAAGCACCTCGTTGTCGTGCATTTTAATAGTTCGAACAATCTTTTCAGGCAAGATTTCTTCAGGTTTTTTGCCGACAAAATCTTCAGGTTTAAGGTGGAATGCATCTGCCGATGCGGCATTTACAGTAATATACTCGCCGGTAACGCTTTTAATGGATATCCAATCCTTTGCTGAGTCAATAAAACGACGAAACCGCAACTCGGAGCTTTCAATTTCTCTTTGTAGCAAAGCTTCTTCGGTTATATGCCGCCATGTGGCAAGTATTGCAGTAATTTCACCGCTCGAATCGATTATCGGCGTATGAGTGATTTCCCATCTTCGTTCTTCTGGAGGTTGAGTGAAGCGAACTACAGTGTGTGGCTTTCCAGTCTGTTGAATTATATTTAAAGGGCATTCGTCTTGTTGGATTGAGCATGGAAGCGTGGTTGCATCCAACACTTCCTTGCATTTTTTTCCGATTACTTGAGATTGATTGAGTCCGGTATAGAAGAAGAAACTGGCATTGGCTCTTAATATTTTGTAATCAGGGGCAAGAACCAACGCCAAATCGGCGCGACTATCGAATATTCTTTGTAAAAAGCGGCTTTCGCTCTCGATTTTCTTCTCTAAATTTTCAAGTTCAGTGTATTGGCGGCGAATTTCGTCTTGAGCGTTAATAATATCCCAGAAAATATGAGTAAAAGTATGGTCTATTAGCCTTATTCCGGGTGTTAAAAGACCGTAAAGTTCCTGCAGCAGCGAATCTTGTCCTGTCAACTCGATAATTAACTCAATACCGCTTACTGCCATAGCTTCAGCGATATTGTTAAAAACCGGTATTCCCATTTGCCGAGCTACAACCAATCCTGGCGCTTCGGGGTTGATATCAACAACGGCGATAATTTCAAGTTTCAACTCTTTTAAAAAAGAGCCTGAAGCAAGATTCAACAATGCCCGGCAACCTTTGCCTCCGCCGACAATTAGTGTTTTCATGCTATTTTGATGTGTTAGTGAATATTTGCCCTTTCCAACGAACTTTTCGTTTCAAAAGAAATAACGGCGACATCAGTTCCATAAGCATAAATGTAATAACGGCAGGAATTATAAGCAACAAATATTTCTGCCGTTTCAATTTTTTTAAAGTGGTTTCAATCAACCAGAAATCGCCAAGCAACCTTGCTGCCATAATGGCGACAAACCATCCAAGATTGCAAGTAAGCGCGGAAATTAAGATACCAAGCCAAACCAATGTCGATGACAATACAAAAAATACTGCTTTAAGCCCTAAATCCATACCGCCGACAGCCCAACGGTGGCGCTGGCTGATATACTCTTTGACTTTAGTGCAGGGTTTGGTCGTTACTAACGATTCTTCGCTGCGAATGTAGCCGATGCAATAGCCACTACGTTCGACTTCCTGCAGCAGCGCAAGGTCTTCGGTTACCGAAAACCGGATTTTCGAATATCCGCCGATTTCATCGAGAACATGCCTGCGAATCGACAAATTGTTGCCAAAACAGCCGAGCGATTGCCTCAATCCGATACCGCCGCGAGCCATTGTGTGCATATAGAGCCATTCAATAGCTTGAAACTTTTCGAACATTTTGTTCGATGCAACATCTGTAAAAGAGGCGACAAGACCTACTTTGGGGTCAGAGTAACGAGCGACCATACGCGAAATCCATGATTGTGATACGGTGCAATCGGCATCGGTCATAAGCAGAATTTCGCCCGAAGCGCCGTCGAAACCAGTTTGCAGGGCGCCGGGTTTTCCTTTCAAGTTCGGATAGCGGGATTCGCCAGCAACAGTAATCACCCGCAAATTATCGTACTTACTTTCGAGAGTTGTCAATATTTCGCCTGTTTTATCAGTAGAGCGGTCGTTGACTATGATAATTTCGTATCTGCTTTGGGGATAATTATTTAACGCTACCGAGCGGATACACTGCTCAATATTCTCTTCTTCGTTTCTCGCTGGAATAATAACTGACACTAAAGGGAATTCAACGGACTCGCCGCTCTTTCTATCTTTTTTATTTTCAATATAGTTACCGATTAAAAACAACACTGTCCTTACGGAATAAGCTGCTATGGCAATAACAAGAATCAGGTCAAG
>CAYLSY010000049.1:0-11117 GCA_964386275.1 uncultured Hyphomicrobiales bacterium | reverse complement strand
ATAAACGATAATTATTTTTTTTCTTTCAAAAAAATTTTTTAATTTTGAATTTCTTGCTCGGATGGCGGAATTGGTAGACGCACAGGACTTAAAATCCTGTGAGCTTCAAGGCTCGTGTGGGTTCGATTCCCACTCCGAGCACAGTAAAATGTGTTCTTACTGAAAATTGTATTCCGAAAATTGTATTCCCTTTGATAATCATTAATAATAATCATTTAAAATGCTTCAAAGGGATTTTTTTTCTATTAATAGACTGAAGAGAGCCTGAAATGTATCAATCAATCGCTGAATTCCAAAAAGACTGGCAAGACGAAAGCCAATCGACTCTTAAAGTATTGAATGCTTTGACCGATGAATCGCTTTCAACAAAAGTCTACAACGAAGGCAGAAGTATCAAGGATATTGCATGGCATATCGTTACTACTCTTACCGAAATGGGAAACGCGACAGGTATAAAAATTTCAGGTCCCATGCCTGAAAGCGACGCCCCAACGTCCTCGGCTGATATTGCCGCTGCATATGAAAAGCTGAGCAAAAACCTCGTCAATTGTATTGCGTTGGATTGGAATGATACGATGCTTGCCGAAGTAATCAATATGTATGGCGAGCAATGGACACGCGCAAAAGCTCTCACAGCTTTAGTAAGGCACGAAATTCACCACCGCGCTCAATTGACCGTGCTGATGCGCCAAGCCGGAGTGCCTGTACCGGGTGTTTACGGCCCATCGAAAGAAGAATGGGCAGCATATGGAATGCCGCCACAGAAATAAGTGCTGTTTTGCCGCTTCTCAAGTTTAAATAATGTGATTATCAATATGGAGTCCACCTAAAAGTGGATTCCATCTAAAGAAAAATAAATCAAATGTCATTGCTTTGCAAAATAAAAATCCCCAATGAGATTATTACATTACTTACTTATCTCTCTTGGTAGAACCACAGCAACTCTTTCGCCTTTTCGGGTCATCCCGAATTCATCACGTGCTATGCGTTCAATTTCTGTAGTATCGAATTTCATTTTATCAATGAGTATAAGCACAGAATCCCGAAAAGCTTTCTCAATGGCGATTTGGCGAACCAATTCATTGCTTTGCTTTGTTACCTCGACCCTTTTAATAACTCCGTAACCGGAAAATATTAAAAAATAAAGCGCAACACACACTATTGCGATAGCGATGATGCGCTTTCTATTCTTTTTTACTTTATTTATGAAATCATTTGCCATTCGATTCTAAGCCACCAAAGGACTTATTTCTTGAACTTGCGCAAAATGTCGAGCAGAGCATCAATTTCAGCTTTTGTCCTTTTTTCAGTAACGGCAATAAGCAATCCGTGTTTGCAGCCTTCGAAACGCGATGTATCAATTCCGGCAAGAATATTCACGGCTTCGGCTGCTTTAATAATTTCCGCTGCAGGAACTGGAGTTTCAACAAGAAATTCCTTGAAGAACGGGCGAGCCGAAATCAGCTTGAAACCATTAATCTTACTAATTTCAACGGCAAGATAGTGAGCTTTTTGAAAGCACTGCTCGGCAACTTGGCGAATTCCTTGTTTGCCCATCGAAGCCATGTATACTGTAGCTGCAAGCATCATTAAGCCTTGATTTGTGCAAATATTCGATGTCGCTTTTTCGCGTTTAATTTGCTGTTCGCGAGTTTGAAGCGTCAGCACGAAACCCCGCTTGCCATCCAAATCCTGAGTTATACCGGAAAATCGTCCGGGAATTTTTCTCACTAAATCATTTTTAGCGGCAAATATACCAAGATACGGTCCGCCGTAGCTCATCGGAATGCCCAAGGATTGCCCTTCGCCGGTTACGATATCGGCATTATATTCGCTCGGAGGCTGCAATATGCCAAGTGAAAGCGGGTCGACAGACACAATAAATAGCGCTTTTTGGGCATGAGCAATCTTTTCAATAGCAAAGACATCTTCGAGGAAGCCATAGGCATTAGGCTGTTGGACAATAACTGCCGCCACGTCGTCTTTTGCCGCTGATTCGAGAGCTGCCAAATCGCAGCTTCCATCTTCGGCGACGAAGGATTCAAAAGTAAAGTTTTTTCCTTGACAAATCGTATTTATGACTTTTTGGTAATGCGGGTTAATAGTTCCGGCAACCAAAAAACGGGTTTTTCGATTATGCGCATGCGCCAACAGGCAGGATTCGGCAATTGCAGTTCCGCCGTCATAAAGCGACGCATTAGCAACTTCCATGCCCGTTAGAGCGCAAATCATTGATTGATATTCATACATTGCCTGAAGCGTGCCTTGTGATACTTCCGCTTGGTAAGGCGTATAAGCGGTTTTAAATTCAGGACGCTCGAGAACCGACCCAACAATAGACGGTATATAGTGGTCGTAAGAGCCTCCACCAAGAAAACAAACCGCCTTGTCTGCTGTAAGGTTTTGCGATGAATACTGCTCGAGCAGCTTTATAACTTCGTATTCCGAAATTCTTTCTGGAATGTTTAATTCTTTTTTTAATCTTACTTCTTCGGGTATGGCTGTGATTAATTCATCGAACGTGTCGACGCCAATGATTTTCAGCATCTCGTTTATTTCATGTTCAGCGTTTGGTACAAAAGACATTTTTCCCTCGATATTATCATTTCAAATTAATTTGATTTCCAGAATACAAAATTATACTTATTCTACTATAAAGAAAAATGAAATATTTCATTATGCACATATTTCTTTTATTTCACATTGTTTACGTTCGTAAAGTGGCAATCGCCACCTGCTATAAAAAAAAATGAAATATTTCATTATACACATTTTTCTTTTATTTCACATTGTTTACGTTCATAATGTGGCAATCGCCACCTATTTTTTTATTATAATTAACTTTGTTTTTCTTTTGCCGGATGCAGTAACATTAACGAAATATATACCAGAAGAAATATTTGAACAATCCATATCAATAAAAGAAGCTCCTGCAACAGCGTTATTTGGCTTAGAAATATTAACCGTATTACCGAAAATATCAGTTAAAGAGATTTGACTTGAACCCGTTTCCATACCTGATATACTCACAGTAAAGAAATCGGTTGCAGGATTCGGCGATACAGAGAAAGTTGCTAATTCAGATGAATTATCATCAACATCTACAGCTTCAGTTGTTTTATATACTCCTCTCTCGGTACCAGCAAAGATTATGTTCTCTTTATTTTTAGCAAGACAATAAGTATAAGTATTATATAATCCCTTTTCTGCCAAAAGAAAGGATGCACCGCCATCGCCGCTTAAATATACATTGAGGTCGCTGTGCTCAAATCTATCTACGGAAATAAGGATATCGTCATTAGGCAAAATCATCATGCTTTTGATACCCATTTCATTGTTTACCAACTGCCAATTCTCGCCGTTATCCACACTTTTATATAAATTGCCGTTACTGGATACGGCATAGAGTTCATCAAAAGAGTTGACTTTAATTATTTGGATTGAAGAAGTTAAACCGTTAGATTTCTGCTCCCAAGTTGCTCCGTTATCTGTGCTTCTGAGAATATAATGCAGATTATTTCCAACAAAGATATGCCCTAAACTGTTTTTGGAAACCGTTTGGCATTGAATTGAAGGAGAAGAGCTGTAGCATTCGCTCCAAGTTTCGCCTTTATCGACGCTTTTAAAAATTGTGCTGAAAGTTCCAGCGTAATAATACCCTAAATCATCAAATTCTATTGAACGAACATCCATGTCCCATAAATCAGTGGATTTATTCTCCCATGTTTCGCCATAATCCGAAGAAATGAAGACTCCGCCCCACATCGTCGAGGCTAATACTACGCCGGGTTCAACATATTTCAGTTCGGTAATGCCCGACGAACCTGTCGAGTATACTTTAGTCCAGTTTGAACCGTCGTCTGTGCTTTTGTAGATAACTCCGTTGTCATCACCGGCAATAATTTCGCCGTCATGAGTGCCATGCCTTATTACGACACATAAAGCAGTTATAGATAAATCTAAAATACCCTTATTTTTTGAAATCCAGTTTGGGTTTGTAGGATTGTTGGCAACCAAAACACCTTCGCTCGAAGCAACATAGATATTATCAAATATTCTTAAGGCATCCGAGCAGCTAATCATTGAAACATTGAGCCATGAATCACCATTATCCATAGAGTAATACATTCCGCTCCAAGATGTGCCTGCAAGAATTTCATTTTCAGTTAAAAAAATGATGAAACTAATATTTGTCCCAACCAATCCGTAAGAAAGTTTTGTCCAAGTGTCACCTTGGTCGGAGCTTCTATACAATCCGCTTGGAGTAGAAACAAATATGAAACCATTATGGAATTTAATATGCTCAATATTTGTCGAAAAGCTTTGTTCAGAATCATTTACTTCAGTCCAAGTAACGCCATCGTCAGTGCTTTTATACAGCCCTTGCAATGTGCCATAAAAAATATTTCCATCGGGACTGAACCCAATAGTATAAACATAATTTGTTGGCGCAAAATTAACAAAGTATTTAAGATTCCAAGTCATTCCGCAATCTGAGCTTTGAAAAACACCGTTTGAAGTGCATGCGTTCAATTTGCCGCCATCAGAATTAATTATTTTTGTGATTGCTAATCCTTGCATTCCGGAATTGGACAAGTACCAGGTTTTCAGGTCATCGCTTCTGAAAAGCTCGTTTGAATAATCTTCTGTCTCTGTTATAAGAAACGCATTACTGTTATTGTCAAAGAATATTCGACCAACAGGCAAGTCGCCTGTTTCAACTCGTTGCCAGCTATTGCCGTTGTTAACGCTTCGGTAAACTGACGAGTAAGATGTTGCATACAAACAACCATAAATATCAGTTGAAATATCGACGATTCTGCCGCCGAAAGGTCCGCCGGCCGATATCCAATTAATCTCGCCGAATGCTGTGCTATAGCTTATAACAGCAACGATTACAAAGTAAAACAACTTATACATTTAAACTCCCCTTTAAAAATAAAAAAAAGAAATGCTTATATTGTATTAACGTTTAAAAGCGGGTAAAGTTACAAAGGATGAAGTTGAAGTTGGCATTTTTTCAACAGTAAACATACTTAATCAATACTTGTGAAGTAAATATATAGTGTGAATGACGTTGCTTAAAAACTTAAAAGCTGCCGCCAAAGCGCACTTTAACTTCCCAGTCCTTTTGATTGCGCGAAGTTGGAGCAGCCGAATTCAGAGTTCGCGAAAGCTGGAATATAATGCTGTTTATAAGCGACGAGTCGGATGCCATCCATAACGGTATATCGATAGACATTTCGTTATTGCTTGTAAAATCCGAGATATTGCCGCCAAGACGCCAGCCGACATATCCTATCAATGGTATATATGCCGAACCCGAAACATTGATTCTCGCTTTATTCATGTCGCCTCCGCCAAGGTCAATATCAATTGTTTTAACAACTCCGGTACTGCCGATAATATTCGCAAAAGCGCTCGTTGCCATGCTTCCAAGCAAAGTATTGGCAACTTCATTTGCCGAAAATAGTTCGCTGCTTTGGCTGGGAGAGAATATTTCCGATTTGGTTTTACCGAAAATCAGCAGGAATAGAGCATCTTGAGCAATTGTGGCAGAGTCGCCAACGGCATCCTTGTTATCGATTGAATAGCTGAATTTAATATTCGGAGCGTTCTTATTACCGGTAACGACCATTTTTACGGTGATTTCCCTCATCGAGCTGCCATAAGGATTCCTGCTTGTGTGAACAGCTGTCAGATTCAGCCCCGGATTTTCAATCGAACCTGTCGGAAACGATATATCCCCGCTTGTTGTAAATGTCTTTAAAAATGTTATTTTAGAATTATCCTTGATTTGCAAAGAACCATATACTGTTGGCGAAGCGCTGCCCTCCATCATCACATGGAGCGCCTCTTGAGGAGTCGAAGTGCCGATTTCTGCGATTAGGCTGCCGATTGAAGCAACATCCATCTTCGTCAAGAACTTACCCAAGAACCTGACAAAAATGTCGATTGATAATATATCCATAAAAGTCGTTCGTTTTTCGATGATATTATGCTTCTTTTCCGGCTCCTGTGCTTTATTTTGTGTTGTATCGCCTTCAGCTTTTAATGAATCCTTTTTAAACAGTGCAGGAGGGGGATTCGATTTATCATAATTGATATAAACCACTCGAGATTGAATCGTTCGTTTTTGGACAGTGTTTGGCAAAGTCAAATCGGCGTCGAGTATGTTCACATCGCCGGTCAAATATGCCTTATCGAATGTTCCTTGCAATCGAAGCGGCGCAGAACCGGTTGCAACGGTCATGTTGCCGAACAAATTAGGCATCGCTTTCTGTGTAGCATAGCTCATCACCTTCAGTCCGGGCGAACGAATTATGAAATCGAAATTTTTGATTTCGAACCTGTCATGCTTAAGAGAACCGGTTATGGTGGCATTTCCGTTCTCGTCGTCGATAGGATTGTTTTTCAAATAGAGTTTATTAATTACTATTTCGTTCATCGTAAGATTAATATCACCGTAAGCAGTATAGCGCAAATTTGTGGCGTCGACAAGCATGGATGTTTGGTTCAAATGCAAATTACCGGTAATATTAAATTTATCTGGCAAATATCCTCCAAGGGCGACATCCATATTGAAAGAGCCACGCAGGTCGCTCACGCCCTGAACAAACGGTGCGACTAAATCTAACGGAGTGGAATCGGCAACAAAGTGAACTTCGAGCTGGCGGTCATCAAAAAACCTTTTTTCATTTCCGCTCAAGGATAAATCTATTGGCAGACTTTGCACATTTACAGTCATTAGCTCTGATTTATCTTTGGCAAGCAGTTTTATATCGCCGGTTACTGTTTGATATTGATAATTCAGCCCTGCAACAATCCTGCCTATTGTATTGCCATTGTAACTCAAGTAGTTACTTTCCATTCTCAAATCAATTTTCGGATTGTCTAATTTGCCTTCAAGACGGAATTCAAGAGTGTCAATTCCGCCACTGATTTTTTCGAATTGTTCGCGAAATCCGTTCGGCAGAAATTGCAATACGCTATTCAATGGAAATGAAGAAATACGAATTATGCCTCCATTTATCGCTGCACCATTGTAACTACCTTCTATTTTAATTAATTCGCAATTCGGTCTTTTCATCGAAAATGATTCGATATTCAAACCGTTTTTGCCGTAAGATAACATGATATCTTGCACGTTGAACCAATGAAACATTTGGTTTAACTGCAATGACATTTTATTTAATTTGACTTTAAGACTATCAGAATAGAAGTCAATTCCACCGCTGACAAACGTTTCCAACTGTTCATTTATTTCTGCTTTAGCCTGAAAAGCGGCTGATTCTTCCTTTAATTCTATTAAAGCCATTGGAGATGAAATCTTCAAGTCATTGATATAATTGTCGTTGCTGCCTTCGTAGTTCAAGTTAATTTCAGAAATTGAAATTAGCGAATCCACAACATTGAGTTCCAGTTTTCCCTTTATTTCTGATTGGTTTATAAGGACTGAAGCATCGCCTGCCTGCAAATTAAAAACCTCGACATCCAATAACTTGATATTGAAAAAGCTGCTCGAATCGTTTATTTCCAACAACATATCTAATTTTGCCTTACAGAAGATTCTAACGTCAGGCACAAATATACTTAGTGGCGACAAGTCAATGATTTCACCGATAATGCTTAGATTCATCGGTTCAAATCCACCAATGCGCTCTTGAGATTCTTCGCTAGAATCAGAACTTGTTGCAATGAATTGCAAGTTATTGATTTTTCGAGTAATGAAACCACCGATATATGATATTTGCTTTTCAATCAACGATATGATATTGGATAAATTAAAATCACCTTTGAACTCAACATTTGCGAAATCCGATTCCACACTTATTTTCCTGTCGATAGAATCATCCATATCAATAATTACTTTCATATCGAATGGCACCAAAGAACGGTCGCCGAAAGAGCATTCCAAGATTTCGGATTCCAGCTCAACGTTAATGCTGTCGGGTTCCATGCCTTCGCCGTTTAAATCAAGGTTGCAACTTAAAGTATTCGGCGCAAACTGAGCATGCAGAATAGAAGCCAAATTTAGATTATTGATATTTGCAGAAAATGAGTATTCAGGCTTGTTTATATCAATAATATTCAGTATTCCTTTACATTCAAACGAAGAATAGTCGCTCATTTGCAGCGAATCGAGCAAATCGCCGGATTTGTTCAGCAGTTTAATGTTCAATGTGTCGAGTCGAAGCATACCGCCTTCGGAAAATGAGCCCACACAAAGCAAATCGCGAATGTTAAAATCATTGAAAGATGAGTTTTCAAGCAAAACCGAAAATTCTGCCGATAAATCTTCAAGTTTCGTTCCAGAACCCTTGATTTTAAATTCAGAATTAATATTCCCTGCGAGTTGTGCATTATTAAGTATAGCGGCAGGATTAAACTTCTGTGTTACTAACTCAATCTCGTATGTTAACACAGGCTTCAGAGCAAGTTTAGCGCCAATGTCGAGGCTGCCGAAATCGGAATCAAAGGACAATTCAGCATCAACATTATTCAGATTTCCCGATGTATTCAGCTTTTTGATTTTAATGTTACCAAAATCGGGAATACCTATATTTGCAAATGAGTTACTAAGGCTCATCAAGTCTTTAAATCGAACAAGCGATTTGTTGAATGAAATATCAAATTTGATATTATCGAAATCAAGCGCATTCTCTACTTTACCAGATAAGCTGATATCGGTATCGTTCAACTGTAGTTCAAAGCTTTTGATTTTCAACTTTTTGGGAGTGCCGCTCAGCGAAATCTCGCCGGATAAATCACCTGATAATGGCTCCTGTAATCCAATAATTCGGGATAATTCACCAAGTGAAATGTTTCCCATATCAGCATTAAAAGTAATTTGAGCATTGCCGAGTTCCTCATTCCCAATTGATTCGAAAACATTGATATTACCGACTATTAAAGAAAAGCCTGCATTGCAAGAGCCGGTTTCAATTTTTACATTGTTCAATTCGATACCGCCTTGATTTGCCGAAAAATCCAAGCCTAACTCTTTAAGAAATAGACCAGATTGAGCTTCCAAGCAATCTGTAATCGATAACGAGCCGGAAAAATCCATTTGGTTAATATTTGCTTTACCATCGAAAGATAATTGGTCGATTTCAAGCTGCATATTTGTCGGGTCTAAATAGCCGAAAGAAGAATAGGTTTTAGTTGAATCAAATATCGTTATAACTGCATGGTTCAGAACCATTTGCCGCAAATCGACAAAGAAATTTGAGCTTCCGGTTGATTCTTCCTCACTTGGTTTTTCTTCAGTCGAAGGCTTGGTAATTTTATCGAAGTTCCAAGCGCTGTCCGAAAGCGAGCGCAAAAGCTTTATTCGAGGGTTATCCAATTGCAAACTGTTGATAATCAATCTGTTTTCGAGCAATGGAAGGTAATCTGGGTCGATAAATAGAGCATCTGCAGCCGCTAATGTGTCGCCGGCAACTGTCATTCGGAAATCTTCGATAACAATGCCGCTGAATGGATTTATATACAAATCCCCAATTTCGATTTTTGCTAATAGAGCATCATTAGCAATGTTAAGTAGTGTGTTTGCAACCCACGAACGAAAGAATTTGAATTGCGACAAAGCAAAAATCGACAGTGATAACGCCGCCAAAGCTATGATAATATACAATGCAACCTTAGCCAAGATTCTTGTGATACGTCGGAACAGGCTTTGTGTTTTTTCGGGCTGTCTGTCTGTATTTGTTTGCTTTTGTTCTTCGTTCATCGCTGCCAAATAAATCAAAAATTAAGCCAAACGGATTAATTCTCCACTCTTACTTTTAATTTGATTTCTTCATTTGAATTTGGTTTAACTTTAACTTTAAAAATCACTTGATTTGCCGATTCTTTTTTATAATCATGCGAAGATTTTAATATTTCCCATTGACCGTAAATATTTCTTATAATATCTATTTCAATTTCAGTATCCTTATGATTTTTAAGATTTATAAGCGTTTCGTATTCCATAACTCTGTCAGAAATCTTCCTTGTGTTTACTAGTGTTTGGTTAACCAAAACATCGAACGCCTTGCCGATATTCAATGTAATCTTCTCATCTTTTGGTGTATGTTTTATGGCGTCTTCGCCAATGAGAATCGACGATTTGCCGTCCTCCTTGAAAATTCTTACAGTACCTGAAGGTATAGGAATGCCGAGTTTATTTTCCTTGCTGTTTTGGAATTCAATTGAAACATTGGAATTCTGATTTTCGTAAGTATCAAGTAAATAAGATGTGTTAGTATATATCTTATTGAATTTCACCCCTGTTTGTTCGAACATCGAAACTTGCTTAGTTTCGTTATTTGCAATTGTTGTAGGATATTGCAACTCGTAAAGGTGATATTCAAAAAAAGCTCTCTCGGCAAAATTTGCATCTTGTTCAAGTGCGTTAACCCTAAATGACATACTCTGGCTTTTATCGTATGCCACTCTTCGAGCTCTATTAATGTCTCCAGCCATTAATTTTACCTGAGCGTTTTCGTAATTGGCGCCGGATTGGTTATCGAGGTTCACCCAAGCATTGATGTCCAACTGAGTCTCTTTGTCGTTCAATACAACTACATATTCAGCATGCCAATTAATTCCGTTTGTTTGGTAAGTCAGCTCGACTTCCTGTTCGCCAGTTCGGGGCGCATTAACCTTCCAAAGCAATGTAGGACGAGTAACGAACCCAACTGGCGCAGTTGCAACCGACACATAGTATTTTCTAATATCCGTCAGCATTTTCAAACCGCCATCTTTAGTTTGCAGGACAATATTATTTTCTTTTGCCGAGAGCAATTTTCCGGTTATTGTCGCATTTTCTCCGACCAATGTTACTTCTTGGTCGATATAACGTTCCAAGACCTTGTCTATGCTAATTAAATCGTATTTGTAGTTCTGTTCAAGAATTTCGCCATCCAATTTGATGTGAACCGAAGTCGGATTAATCAGTTCGGCAACACCGGTGATTGAAAAATCGCTGATTCCCTTTTCGAGTTTTATTTTTTTTGTCTGGCGAACGACACCAAAATCATCATTGTAGATTGTTATAGATGTCTGTTCGGCTGCAACTGCAGTATACGCAATCAACATAAAAAAGGGCAATATAATTGAAAAATAAAGTGTTT
>CAYLSY010000048.1:0-11131 GCA_964386275.1 uncultured Hyphomicrobiales bacterium | reverse complement strand
TTAATGTGATTATTTAATAAAATTAGAAGCGTGTTGGCGCATTCACAGCTTGTTCGAGTAATTTCAAGTATGTTGTTTTGGGTATTTCAACAGCGCCGAGCAATTCGGTATGATGATTAATATATTGTGTATCGAGAAGAAGGAAATTTCTTTGCTTAAGATGCTCGACAAGGTGATAGAAAGCAGCTTTCGAAGCATTTTCTAAAAAAGAAAACATCGATTCGCCGAAGAAAGCTCCGCCAATTGCAACGCCGTAAAGTCCGCCTGCAATTTCACCTTCGAACCATGTTTCAACCGAATGGGCATAACCGGCTCGATGTAAAATTTCATAGCACTCAATTATTTCGTCGTTAATCCAAGTGTCTTCGCGCTCTGAACAGCTGCGGATAACCCTTCCGAAAGCAGCATCGATAGTGTAATTGTAATTGTTGTTTTTAAGGAATTGCCGCAAAGAGCGGTGTGGTTTTGCAGCATTTAGCGGAATAATTGCCCGCGGGTCGGGTGAGTGCCAATAAATATCCCCATCGCGGCTATCCGCCATGGGGAAATATCCTTGCAAATACGCTGAAATAATCAGTTCCGGATTGAAATTCTCGTTCAATCTATTATAAGTGTATATTTTATATACTGATTAACTTTTGTCGTTCGGTTTGCATTTTATCGTAATCTTTCAAAAAGGCATCAACTCCGGCATCGGTCAGTGGGTGCTTGAGAGATTGCAGCAGCACTTTATATGGAACAGTAGCAATATCTGCGCCAGCCAATGCAGCTTGCAAGATGTGCATCGGATGGCGAATTGATGCGGCGATGATTTGTGATTCATAGCCCTGAACTTCCCAAACTTCGCAAATATCCTGCAAAGTATTATCGCTCGAGGTCGAAATATCATCGAGTCTGCCCATGAAGACCGAAACATAAGTCGCTCCGGCATTATTTGCCGCAATAGCCTGCGTGGGACTGAAAACCAAGGTTACGTTGGTCGGAATGTCGTTGCGCGAAAGCTCGCGAACTGCTGCCAAACCGTTAGGAATCATTGGTATCTTTATTGTTGCTTCGGGGAACCACCCGATAATTTCTTCCGCTTCCTTGAGCATGCCTTTTGTTTCAGTTGAAATCACTTCGACTGATAAATGTCCCCCGACAAGTCTATAGATTTCAAGTATTCTATGTTTTACGTCGACCGATGGGTCTTCGAGCGCCAATAGTGATGGATTCGTCGTTACTCCGCTGATAAAACCAAGAGAAGCAGCATGTTTAATGTGTTCCAAGTTGGCGCTGTCGATGTATAATTCCATTTATATCTCCAAAAAAATCAAGTTTATTACTAATGCAAAATTACTCATTTTCCAACTAATATAGAAATGTGATTTAAATTTTGTATTTTGTGTTGCTAAAGGTTTTTCAATCATTTTTTCTAGAATCATCGCGGAAAATCTATGTTACCTCTTAAAATTGCGTTTCTATGGCATTTTCACCAGCCTTATTACAAGATGGATGGAGAATTTTTACTGCCTTGGACAAGGCTCCATGGCGTCAAGGATTATTTCGACTTGCCCGAAATGTTCAATGAATTCCCCGAAATCCGGCAGACTATCAATATTGTGCCGTCCTTGCGTATGCAAATTGAAGAATATATCGCAGGAACCGCAAGCGACCGCATCCAAAGGTTAACGATTCAAGAACCGCAGGCGTTATCATATACTGAAAAAAGCGAAATTTTGCGCCTGTTCTTTCTATGCAACGTTGAAAACATGGTTCTTCCTTACAAGCGTTATCGCGAGCTTTATGAATTAGCTCAAAACAAAGAGTATGCCATAAGTAATTTACAAGAGCAAGACTGGCGCGATTTGCAAATGTGGTACAATTTGACTTGGTTTGGACATTACCATCGCCAAAGGCAAGGCGTCAAGCGTCTCTTCGAAAAAGAACGGAATTTTTCTTCGGAAGAAATAGCGTTAATGTTTGATTTGCAAATGGAAGCACTTGCCGAAACAAAGCCGCTGCTGCAAAGACTAACGCGGCTCGGGCAACTTGAAATCAGCTGCTCGCCTATGTATCATCCTATTTTGCCGTTGCTATGCAACAGCTCATCTGCTTTGGAGGCAGACCCGCAGTGCATTTTGCCGGAAAATCTGTTTATCTATCCTCAGGATGCACGAACACAAATAAACGACGCTGTAAAATATATCGAAAAGGAATTCGGTTATAAACCGTCAGGAATGTGGCCTAGCGAAGGCTCACTTTCGGATGAAGCCCTAAATTTGATGATTGATGCGGGTTTACAATGGGCAGCTAGCGACGAAGCCGTTCTTACGGCTTCTCTTGAAGCGAATTTCAATCGTTTTGACAAATATTTCCCTCATCGATTCGTAGGTAAAAATGGTGAAATATCGTTGTTTTTCCGCGACCACACGCTATCGGATGCAATCGGATTCGTGTATCAGCGCTGGAATCCTGCCGATGCGGCATCGGATTTCGTCGAGCATTTAAAGGCTATTCGTAACGATATTTTTCATAATCTCGGCGAGGAAGTTCTTGTCGATGCGGTTGTGCCGGTCATTCTCGACGGAGAAAATTGCTGGGAGTTTTACCCGGGCAACGGTATAGAATTCCGAAGAGAGCTTTTCGGTCGATTATCAGCTTGTGAAGAGTTGATAACCGTAAAAATGTCCGAAGCCATTACCGATGCAACCACATGTCGTAATCAGCCGCTTTACCACGTCCGTGCAGGCTCGTGGATTAACGCTGATTTCAAGATTTGGATAGGCGATATCGAAGAACGCACCGCATGGTCGCTGCTATCTGAAGCGCGTTCGGCAATTGAAGAGGCAAAGAATAGTCTTTCCGCAGAAGTTCTCGACGAGGCATTGAAGGAATGCTATATCGCTGAAGGCTCTGACTGGTTCTGGTGGTATGGCAATCAGCACAATGCCGAAAATAAAGGCGATTTCGATGTTATGTTCCGATGGCATTTGAGGCAAATTTACAGGCTTATAGGCGCAGACCCGCCACAGGAGCTATTATCTCCCATCGGAGCAAACAAACAAATCGTGATTTTAACTGAACCAGTCAATAAAATTTATCCAACAATACAAGGCGATAAATCAAATTCAGCTGAATGGGAAGGCGCCGGTTTTATCAATGCAGAGGCGGCTATGGACGCCATGCATCCAATCGGTGAAATACTTAGAGGCATACGATTTGGCTCGAACGGCGCCAATATTTATTTTAGGATCGAATTGAAGAATCCATTGCATGACGGCGATTCGATAGAGCTTGTTGCCACCAAGCCTTTCGGAATTTCTTTAAAAATATCCAGCGATGGATATATTATTAAAAGTGATGGCAATTGCCCTAATAAAATTGAATTGTCAAGGAACAGCGGAATTGAGGTCTCGTTTAGCTTGGAAAGCCAAGAAGCCGAGGAATTTGATTTTCTGATTAAGACCTATTCCGGCAATTCGGTGATTTTCTATCCAAAACAAGGTACTATTAAAAGCAAACTTTATTGATGTTATGATTCGATTAACCATTTATTCTGCATTAATAATTTGTTTATTATTTTATACATTTGACAATGTGTTAGCTCAAAAAGTAGAGCCAAAGCTAAGACTTGGAATAATATCGATTAAATCGGCAAACCCTGAAGCCGAGATATCCGATATATTAAATTTTGCATTAGAATTGAAGTCTTATCGTGCTTCAATAGTAACTGCAGCAGATATATCCAAGAAAAAAAGCCTCATTAAACAGTTCGATGTTTTATGGATTCACTACAACAGCGATTTGACTGAAAATGACGAATTTCGCTCCAAGTCATTTATTTCGGAGATTATGAAATATGTTTCAGGAGGTGGCAGGTTAATGCTGACTCATGCTGCATTTGCTCTGGTTAGTGATTTCGAATTGGATTACCCTTGCGAAAAGCAATCGCTAAAAGCAAACTCATATTGCGATTTACTCGGAATGCCAGACAGTCCTTACTTCAACGGCATTGGCTCAGGCGCTCGTATGTTTGATTTTAATGCTAATAACAGTGTGGTTTTCGGGTTTTTCGACCCCAAAAAGCAGTCCAAGGGTAAAATCCCAGTTGTAATGCTTAACGGAAAAAATTCGATGAGAATTGTAACGGAATATAATTATGGACATGGAAAAATTTGCGCAATCGGCTGCTGGAACGATTTAAATGATAACTATGCTGGGAATGTCTTCTTCAAGACTTTTCTAACAAATGCGCTTAATGCGCTTGTGGCAAGTTCAAACACTGTTTATTCGGAATACTGGTCTTTCGAAGATGAATTGGCGATGCAGAAATCGTTTGAAGTTGAATTGAAGCCGATGCCGCAATCTACGACTTGGTATAGGGAGCGCGAAACGCTGCTTTCGCACACGCTTTCAGGTCGGAACGGCTATTGGAATCTATCCGGTAGGAATATTCTTCTTCAAGGTATCGAATCTGGAGGTATTACTCATGTTCGCACCAATGCTTTCACTGCTGTCGACAGTATAGAGCCAGCGTTAATCCTAAAGGACAACGATTCTATTGTATTACTTTCAAGGCTGAATCCGATAATTGATTACAGACCCGAATCCATAGAGCGGCTCTACCGTTTCAGCGAAGGCAATTTGAAGGAAATCATTACTTTCGATATTGGTAATCCTTTGGCTATCGTTCATTATGAATGGCGAGGAGCGAAAACAGTTAACCTCGTAATAACATACAAGTCATCGATGAGTCTGCTGCAGCCATATCCCAAGGGGTCAGCCGGAAAAATCGAGTATTCATACGACGATAAAGCACATGCTTGTTATTTGCGTACTCCGAAGAACTCGAATGAAGTAATTGTCTCGTCGAGTCTTGCTCCCAGCGAGCATTTCGAGGGAATGTACGGGCGCTTCGATTTGCGTCCGCGATTAATATTGCCTGTTTATGCAAATACTGCGCTTTTTTCCGCTTGCTTGAAGTATGAAATGAATCCGGGAACCAATCTCAGCCTTGCGATTTCGGCTTCTAATGGTGGACAAAAAGCTGATTCAATTTTTAATTCCAACGTTGGTGATATTGAATCATTATTAAAACGAACAAGCGATTACTATAGATTGCTGCTGAATCAAAACCTTTCCATTAAAACGCCGGATAGGAGGATAAACTCTGCATATGCTTGGTCAATAATTGGTTGCGACAAGCTTTTCAAGAATATTTATGGGCTTGGTGATGTGTTCACAACTACGGATGAGTCGGATTTGTGTCGCGATCATTAATCGGGAACCAGCGCCTATAAATCGGTCTGGTGCGCAATGGCGACTATTGACTATGGCGATTTCGACAAAGCAAGGCGGCAGTTGGATTTTTACTGCGACAAGCAAAAGGACGATGGCGGAATTTTAAATTCTGTTTCGAAAAATGGATTTATCATTCCTGAAGCTCTCAATTCATCTTCGTTACTCGTTATTTTAACGGGAAAATATGTTAGACACAGCGGCGATGTGGAGTATGCAAGGAAAATAGCTTCTAATCTTGATTTTGCTTTGGAAAATTGTATCGATTTAATGTATAAACTCGAAAGCGACTATCAAACCAAAACGTTGAGCATCGAAGAATATATTGTCCATTCAACATTTCTCGCTGCGGCTTTCGATGAAGCCGTTTATTTGAATTATTGGTTGGGCAATGGCGAAGGCTGCGACCGATTTTCGGGATATTTTTCATCAATGTCTGCGAATATCAATAAGCTTTGTGAAGATTTCGAAGCAAAGTTCGCAGATAACGTCTTCAAATTTGGGACTGATTTTTCGGAAACCGCTATGTCGTTGGCTTTGCCAATGTATTTTGGAATTCTTGAGGAATACAATACCAAAGCAATACTGAAAAAGCTGAACAGCATTGTATTCGGTAGCGACTGGGGGGTCTATGGCAATCCGATAGAGCAATATCAGAGCGGCTGGCAGTTCAAGCCGCCTAATACCGTTTCTCCTTTTATAAATGGGCTGCTATCTTGCTCGAATTATAATTACTTACGTCCCAATCAAGGATTTCAGAGTTTGATGTATAATGTTTTTTTTAAAAACGACAAGTCCTGCCCATTAACTCCTGAACTTTTTAGCGGTTATGAATATAAACCGATTACTCCTTGTCTGCATTTTCTTCTAAGCGAGGCTTTAACTTATATTCCAATTGCCGAAGGTATGCTGGGTATAGATTGTTCAGCTCCCGACCGTTCAATTAGGTTGTCGCCATCTTTTCCGGCTGACTGGGACAGCGTTTCGGTAGAAAATATAAAAATTGGAAACAGCGATATAAGCTTTGACTATATAAAAGATAAAAACGCTCTGAATCTTGTTTTTCGCAGCCGTGGCTACGATTCGATAGCGGTGGATTTCAATTTGAACTTGCCTGCCGGGATGGATTTATACACAAAGAATAAAGCACCGTTGGAAAAAAGTGAAGCCGATTTTTCGGCGAATCAATACGGTTCGCACTTACATCTTGCATTCAAATTAAAAGACACTCTGGCTTTCACTTTTGAGTATACAGGCGGCGTTGAAGCGCTGCCTCAAATTGAGCCGCCCAAGCCATTTAATTACACCGACAGCTATAAAGTAATATCAACTGCTTACGAAACTGGTGAGTATTCCATAATTGTCGAAGGAAAACCATCAACCAGACACGTTATTAGAGTATATGCCCACGATACTCAAATTGAAAACAGCGAACACTATAAAATTGAATCTCAGATTGGCGATGTTTGGGAAATCGGCTTTGGATTCGAGCCAAGCAAACAAGCTTTTGCGCGAAAAGAAATTAAATTAAAATTAAGAACTATTAGCAAATGATATTTATGAAATTCATATGCCCGTTAATTACCGTTAAAAATATTAATGAATCTCGTAAATTCTACGAGGACATTCTCGGAATGAAAGTTCGTTTCGATTATGGCGAAAATGTAACCTTTGCCGGCGATTTTTCAATTCACCTCGAAAGCCTCTTTAAACAACTTATCGACAATAGAAATATTTCTTCCGGTGGCAACAATTTCGAACTGTATTTCGAAGAAGACGACATCGATGAGTTTTACAAAAAACTGAAAACTGCAGGAGTTGATTTTGTTCATGAACTTCGGGAGCAGCCATGGCGACAAAAAGTAGTCCGGTTCTATGACCCCGACATGCATATCGTCGAAGTCGGCGAATCGCTTGAACATCTTGTTCGACGCTTGCATAGCGAAGGCTATAGTATCGATGCTATTTGTAAGGCAACTTATTTGGAAGAGGATTATGTGAAGACTGTATTAAGTAATAATTATTAAAGTAACTTGTGTCTTACGTAATGGATAGAATATATTTGGCGTATTAATAAAACTGCAACATATACGTCATAAATGCGTTTTTTATACGATTAAATTATGATTGGAATGATGAACGGATTTTGGACGATTATTTTGCTTATCATATCAAATGCTTTTATGACTTTTGCCTGGTACGGGCATCTCAAACTTAATGAAATCAAGGGCTTCGAACGTCTTCCTTTGTTTTTCATCATACTCATCAGCTGGGGAGTGGCATTTTTCGAATATTGTTTCCAAGTGCCTGCTAACCGCATGGGTTATAACGGCAATGGCGGCTCTTTTTCTCTTGTCGAGTTGAAAGTAATGCAAGAAGTGATAACACTGTCGGTTTTCACTGTGTTTTCCCTTGTTTTGTTTAAAAACGAGACATTCAGATTGAACCATTTAATAGGATTCGGCTTTTTGGTTTTAGCGGTTTATTTTATTTTTAAGAAATAGCTATTTTTAATAAATCAATTGTAATATATGAATCCATCACCATTTCCACTTGTTTAAATCGACATTGCCGCCGGAAATAATTAATCCTACTTTTTTCCCTTCGAATAACTTTTTGTTAAGTAGCACAACAGCCATAGTAATAGCCGAAGACGGCTCGACAACTATTTTCATTCGTTCCCAAACAAGTTTCATAGCCAATTTAATAGTCTCATCGTCGGCAAGTAATATATCGTTTACGTTTTCCTTGATAATGGGGAAAGTCATGTCTCCGAGCGATGTCAGCAAACCATCGCAAACGGTATGCGGGTTGTTCGAAGGCACGATTTCGCACTTATCCAACGATGCCTTGGCGTCTGCGGCGCCTAATGGCTCAGCGCCATAAACTTGTGCCGAAGGTAGCATTGCTCTGCAGCTAATTGATGTGCCGCTGAGCAGCCCGCCGCCCCCGCAGGGAGCGATAACTACATCCAAGTTGTTGGTTTCTTCGAGCAACTCCATTGCAGCAGTGGCTTGGCCGGCAATTATATTCGGATTGTTGTAAGGGTGAATGAAAACGGCGCCTGTTTTTCGGACAACCTCATCCAAAGTCGATTCTCGCGCCGCAAGAGTTGGCTTGCAAAAAACGATTTCCGCTCCGTAACCACGTGTGGCATTGATTTTCACTGCGGAGGAGTTTTCCGGCATCACGATATAGGCTTTTGTGCCGCGCATCTTGGCTGCAAGCGACAATGCTTGAGCATGGTTGCCCGAAGAATGCGTTGCAACGCCCCTTTGGGCTTCTTCATCGGATAGCGAAAAAACGGCATTTGTTGCGCCGCGAAATTTGAATGCTCCGACTCGTTGAAAATTTTCGCATTTAAAAAAAAGTGAGCAGCCGGCAATTTCATTGATGCTGCGGCTGCTCAATACTAGTGTTCGGTTGATGTATGGTTTGATTCTGCTGTGCGCTTCTTTTACTTTATTGAAGTCCGGTATCATTGAATGTCGCTTTTCCATATTATACTAAATTTATTCAAATTTAGCAAAAAGTCTGCCAACGATTCGATGACGTTTAATCTTCGGACCAAGGATAATGTCCCCTTAAGACGCAATAATCGCCTTTTGCTCCGGGAGTTAATGATACTTGCGCTTCGAGCGGTTCGTCGCCATCAAATTGGAGATGCTCGATGAACCTGATAGTGTAATTACCAGGAACAATGCCTTGGATTTCATAATCCAAATTAAAGATGCAATAACAGCTGCAAGCATCTTCGGCGCTATTCTCGGTAATTGTGATGACGCCGTTTTCGACGGATATATCGGCAAGGAATTCGCCCGGGCAGCAATTGAACGGCGCATTCAGATGTTTGATTTTCAGTATTCCGTTTAAATACTCGTATTCGAAGCAATCTTTGTCTTTATTTGGAACAATTTCTGCAACATGATTCAAACAAACCGAACTATCGACGATTTTAATAGTAGGTGATGAGCTTGTGGGTTGAGTTTCGTTCGTGCATCCGCTAAAAAGTAATGCAGCAACGAAGGACACGATAATTGCGAGTGGAATGGTAATAGCTTTCATTTTTGTCCCCTTTTATTGAAAAATCAGCCCTTTTTTTATTTATACCATTTTAAAGTTTTTTGTTTCATTAATTTTTATTCATTCGCCGATATTATTGCCTTTCTTACATATCCGTTATTATTATCAAGCAATTCTCTTGCCTTCTTGGCATCGACATTACCTAGAAGCATAACGATTGCGGTTTTCACGTGTCCGCCAGCAAGCTCCAAAGTTTTCGTAGCTTCGTCGTAATCGCAGCCCGTGGTTTCGATTAGCACACGCTTGGCGCGCTCCTCGAGTTTACCGCTTTTGAGCTGTAAATCGACCATGACGTTGCCGAGCGTCTTGCCGAGCAATATCATCGAAGCCGTCGTCAACATATTCAGCACCATCTTTTGCGCCGTGCCGGATTTAAGCCTCGTCGAGCCGGCAATAACTTCCGGACCAACGTTTGGGCAGATTAAAACATCGGCTCGGATGCCCTTGGCAACGATTTTTTCCTTTTCGGCAGTGCTGACCAAAATAGTGAATACTCCGCGCTTTCGAGCTTCAGCCAAAGCACCGGCTACGTAAGGCGTTCTGCCCGATGCCGTGATGCCGCAAACAATGTCCGGTGGCTTAATGTTCTTTGCTGCAACTGCTGCAACGCCGTCTTCGTAAGAATCTTCTGCGCCTTCCATCGAGCGAAACACCGCTTCGCTGCCGCCGGCAATTATTCCTTGCACCATTTTTTCGTCGACGCCGAACGTCGGCGGACATTCCGATGCATCGAGGATGCCGAGTCTGCCGCTTGTTCCTGCGCCAACGTAAAAGAGCCGTCCACCGGTTTTGAATGCTTCGGCAATTTTTATGACTGCAATTTCGATATCGTCAATTGATTCGCTTACAGCTGCTGCTACTTTCCGGTCTTCCGCATTCATCAACTCCAAAATTTTTCGAGCAGGCATCGAATCAATACACTCTGTTGAAGGATTGCGAGCTTCTGTCCTCAGAGCTGAAATTTCGTTATATAAGTCCGTATTTGGCATAAATTTAAATTAGAATAATCCAATATGTTCTGCAACAATTTCCATGCCTATTAAAATCAAGACGATACCGCCAAGCGCCTGCAAACGCTTGCCGAAACGCAGCGAAAGTTTTTCGCCAAATTTTATGCCGATAAGGCTCATGGCTGCTGCAACAATGCCGATAATTATTGACGGAAAAAGGATTTCGGCTTGAATAATTCCCATTCCGAAACCTACTGCGAGCGCATCGATGCTTGTGGCAACTGCAAGTCCGACGAGCGTCAAGCCGCGAGTAATATCTTTATCTATAATGTCTGTTTTGCTTGAAAACGAGTCGGCGAGCATCTTTCCGCCTATCGCGGCAAGTATACCAAAAGCCAGCCAATGGTCGAAATCGGCTAATATTCCAACAATTTCCGCCCCGGCAAACCAACCGGCTATTGGCATGGCAAACTGAAATAATCCGAAATGGAACGAAAGCCTGAATTTTTGTCTTGAGCTGGTTTTTCCGAAGTAAGAACCAGCTGCGACCGAAACAGCAAACGCATCGATTGCGAGAGCAAAAGCAATTGGAATGATATAAAAGATTTCCATTAATCTGCGCAAAGTAAATTTTCAAAATTATTGAAGTTTTTTGTATTTTGATATTATTATCTCCAAAAAAAAATGAAAACGATATTCGAGAGATATGGAAAAAAGTAATGACATACAGGATTCGGTTGACGAAGTTCTTCATTTTGTTAGCTTTTATTTAGGCAACGAGATATTCGGTATTGATATTTTGCGGGTTCAGGAAATTA
>CAYLSY010000047.1:0-11222 GCA_964386275.1 uncultured Hyphomicrobiales bacterium | reverse complement strand
CTCATAATTTTTTTATTCACATTCTTTACGATTGAAAAGTGGCATTCGCCACCTATTTATTCAATTTCTTTTCCTGTTTCATCGACGGGAGTAGCGTCCACATCGTTAATTCCTAAATCGGCAGATATTTTCGACCATAGCCAGCAATAGAGGAAATATTCGTCGAAACCAAAATAACCAAAATATGCCGGATTGGAATATCGCTCGTGTGGAATATGGCTGGTATAGCTTACATTCAAATTGTTAACAATCGAGTGCCTTAGCGTATTCATCAAAAAATGGTCAAGTTTGATATAGTTCTCGACCGATGCAATTACAGAGCGCATAAAATCATTAAATCTTGCTTCATATTTATCGAGCCATTCAAAATAATTATTTTCGGATTGAATAACGGAGGCAATTCTTTTCGATAAATCTTCGGCGCTCTCGCCTTTGTTCAAACGAAATTCAGCAATCACACCGTTGATTATGATTTTTATGGGATATTCGCCCAAATCGTGTTTGCGATTGACTTGCACTTCGATTAGATACTTAAACAAATCATCGTTATGCTCCATGACGAGATAAACCGTATTGAAAAGCTCTGATTCGAGCGGGTCGATTCGGCTTGTCATCTGTTTATAAGCCACGTCGAGGTCATTATCGACTCCGTTTTCGTCCAGATAAAAGTCGTAGTCATCGACTGCAAGGCGAATGACATTTCTTATTCCGATGGAGCCGAAACTCGAAACGAACTGCTGCATAATCGAAACGGCTGTGAAAGTTTCCTGCTCTACCGATTCGGTAAGTGAACCGAATGACACGGTATCGAGAAACTTAGCGAGGAAGCGCTCCGGCTTCACTCGCTTGATTATCGTCATTTGAGCCGGGTCAAGCTTAATATTGCCTGTAAAATACATCTATATTCCTATAATTACTTCAATACTTCAATACTTCATGCCTCGCCGATAAGGTCCTTCACCGCATTGATAAGGCTTTCGTCGTGGAAGCTGCTTTTTGTAAGATAATAGTTCGCGCCGGCTTCGAGTCCGCGAATACGGTCTTCCTCGCGGTCCTTATACGATACAATCATAACGGGAATTCCCTTGAATTCCGGATGCTGCTTAAGCCGCGTAACAAATTCTATTCCGTTCATCCGAGGCATATCAATATCGGAAATGACGAGGTCGAAGCTCGCCGATTGCAAACTGTTCCACCCGTCGATGCCGTCAACGGCAACCGAAACATGGTATCCTCGATTTTCGAGAAGTTTGCGTTCGACTTCGCGAACTGTTATCGAATCGTCAACAACAAGAATTCGCTTTTTTTCGGCAATGGCTATATTTTTGTGTGAGCCAATTCGACGCAAAGAGCCTTGAGTTAAAATTGAGTCGATAGTGCGAACGAGGTCATCAACATCGAGTATTACGACAGGCGAACCGTCATCGAGTATTGAACCAGCGCTGATATTTTGTATTTTGCCTAATCGAGTGTCAAGCGGTTTTACCGATAAATCGAATTTGCCGATGAATTTATCTACACAAATCCCGTATTTGTTCAAACGGTCACTTATAAGTATGATGTTAAATTCGCCATTTTGAATCGAAGCTTCCGGCAATGCAAGAGCTTGTGCCGCAGAGATTATGCCGATGTTTTCTCCGCCTATTGTGCAATACTGCTTGTTTTCGAGTACGCTGATTTCTTCTTGCTGAAGTTGCAATATCCGGTCGATTCGGGTTAGCGGCAGCGCATATTTTTCGCCGCAAATTTCCACTAGCAGCGAACTTTGGACCGATAGTGTTATCGGCAGCTGACATGTAAATGTCGTTCCAGTTCCTTTTTGCGAATCAATGCGTATTGAGCCGCCGACTTCTTGGGCCATCGACATGGCAACATCCAAGCCAACACCTCTGCCGGATATTTCGGTAATTTGTTTGGCGGTCGAAAAACCGGGCAAAAACAAGAACTCGAAAAGCTCTGCACCTTTAATGCTTTCAGCCATTTCCACGGTTACATAGCCCTTTTCAATGATTTTAGCCCTTAGAATATCTTCGTCAATGCCGCGCCCGTCGTCGCTGATACTTATAATCAACATTCCGAATGAATGCCGCGCTTCGATGGTTATCGTTCCAGTTTCCGGTTTGCCTGCTGCCAGTCTTGATTCGGGCATTTCTATTCCATGGTCGACACAATTACGGATGATATGAGTAAGTGGAGCTTCAAGTTTTTCAAGAATGTCTCTATCGACGCGGGTCATGCCGCCTTTGACTTCGAAATTTACTTTCTTGCCGAGGGACTTCGCCAAATCTCTTACCATTCTTTGGAATCCGTGCAATCCGTCGGAAAACGGACGCATGCGGCTTTCAATCAACTCGCGATAGAGCTGGTCGGTCAGATTATCCAAACGCCGCGAAAATTGCTCGAAAGTATCTATTTGATTAGCAAGTGCATGGCTTAAATTGTTAGACAGCTCGAGCGCATCGCCAATAGCTTGGCTGTCGAGCGAGCCAAAAGTATTCGCGCCGGTTCTATCGCGTATTGTTTCGAGTTTGGAATTAATTTCCATCCCAATGTTTTTCATTTTCTGAAGAGCGTTGCCAATCGCACGGGTTGACTTTGAAAGCACAAGGGTTTCGCCAGAAAGACCGATAATTCGATTCAAGCTTTCGGAAAGCACGCGGACGAATGTATCGGTTTGCTTGGATTTATCCGCTGTGGTTGATGTTTTTTGGGACTGCTCAGCTTTTATATCCGCTATTTCAAATTGATTATCAGCTGTGTCAATTGGTTTCTCCTTAAGTTCAGCGGCTTGAGCAACTGATGGAATTACCTGCGCTTGAACTTCAGCCGTTATTGGGGATTTTTCACCCGAAAGAGCCGCTAAAATCCGCTTTTCGAGCGAATTGACATAATCCAGCTTCTGTTCGACAATTCCAGCAATATCATTAATATCGGCGGCGCCCAAATCCTTGTAAAAATCGTTGCCTTCGAGCAGCAAATCAATATCAGAGGCTTCGAGCATGAATGTGCCGTTCATCGCCGATTGCAACATATCTTCCATCGAATGCGCCAACTCGACGGCATTCTGAAGTCCGATTATTCGGGCTGCGCCTTTGATTGAATGTGCCGCGCGCATCAGCGGTTCGATTGATTCGCGGTTTTGGTTCTGCTCAGCCTGCATCAAGCCTTGTTCGAGCGATTTTGTATGGTTTTCCAACTCGATTTTGAATAAATCGAGCATAAACGGGGCAATTGACTGAACTGGTGCGGTTGTTGGCTCTTTGTCTGGCTTTGGCTCGGGTTGTGTTTGAATTTTCGGTGGGGCAGCGGTTTCGGTATTTAAAGAATCGTCCAAGTTTTTAAGTAAAAGAACGAGCCTTGCGTCCATTCCGGCAACCGTATCGGCAATTTGCCCTGCCGGCACAGTTTTCAAGTCGGAAAACAAGTCGTTTGCAGCCAGCAGCGCATCAATAATTGATTGATTGAGCGCTAGTATCCCGCTTTGAGCTTTGGTTAAAATGTCTTCCATCTTATGCGCAAGTCCGACTAGCGAATCGAAACCCATAATTCGGGCAGAACCCTTAATTGAATGAGCCGCACGCATCAGCGGTTCGATTTTTTGCGGAGTTTGCTCCTTTTCGATTTCGACGATGCCTTGCTCCAGCGCTTTTGTATGCGTATCGAGTTCGAGCAGAAACAGCTCGAGCATCGATTCATCCACTGATAATGAATTCATAATCTTAATTATAAGGAAAAATGAAATATTTGAATTATGCGCATTGTTCTTTTATATCACAATGTTGCGACTTGATAAAGCGGCAACCGCCGCTTACCGCAGCAATCCCTTACTCAATAAATCAAAAAACTTGTTTTCGTCGAGCAACCCCACTGATAAATCGTTCAAGCGAAAAATACCTGACAATGTAGTTTTAGGATATTTCGACATCGTAGCCGGAGCTTTTTCCAACTCCTCGATTGAAAAACGCGTTACCCCCAAAGCTTCGTCAACACGGAAAACAAATCTTTCGCCATTATTAACGACAACCATCATTCGCTTAACTGCCTTAGAGTAATCTTTTTCGTCATCGATATCGGGCAATCCAAGCAAAAACCTGACCGAAACACACAACAACAGTTCGCCATTAACATTGACAATGCCACGAAAGAACTTATTAGTTCGATGGGGAATTGTATGAATCAAGCGGTTTTCGACAATGCCTTGGAAAAAAATTGTTTTGAGAGCCAGCCATTCTTCGCCGATTCGAAAGACGACCACAGCTGTATTACCCTGCTTTTCGAGTTCTTTTTCCTTTGCCAAAGTAACCGTCCATTCATCGAGCAATTCTTCGGGTATTTCACGCTCAAAAAGCTTGCGCCCGCTAGAAATATAATCCGGACAATTATGGCAAATCACGTAATCCTCGAGTTGTTTGCACGTATTGGCGCCGAATGAGCCTTTCAGTTCCCAGCATTTGTTTGCTTCGTTTGAAGCTGCAAGATTGTCATAAATATTATCCATAACATTATTATTATTGTTATTTTTCTTTTTCGGCTGCTGTTTTTGCCCTCAAGAAGAACAAACGGGCTTTGCTTTTATCGCCACGGTTTTCGAAGAGCAATCCAAGATTCATTAATGCGTCGTAATTGTCTGGGTCGAGATAAAGAGCTTTGTTGAACGACTCCTCGCCGGCTTCGGTATTACCCATGGCGCTTTGGACCAATCCCAAAAGGGAAAAAACTTCCGCGTTTGCCGAATTGCTTCTTAAATAGCTTCTGCACAGTTTTTCAGCGCTTTTAAAATCTGATGAATCAGCCAGCCTTTTAATATCTTCAATTGAAACGTTTAATTCGACAGTTGAGTTTGGATTAGGCTTGACTTCATTTTTATGTTGTTTTGCGTATAATCGTTTTGTAGAATGTTTTGCTTCGATTTTCGGCTTTATCTCTGGTTGAGCAAATGTTGAAAGCGGTTTTAGCGCCGAATGGGAGTCAGTAACTGTATTCAAAGTTCGTTTACATGCGAATGCTCTTAACGGCTTAACTGGCTCGAAGCCGAATTTCTGGATTGCCAAAGCCTCGGTGTGTCCAGCAAAAATCAAGCCATCGGGTGCAAGATGATTTTCCAAATTCGCCAACAATTGCTTTCTTGCGTCTTCGGTAAGATATATAATCAAGTTCTTACAGAAAATAATGTCGTATTTAATATCATTTTTAAATGTCGATGGCTCGAGAGCATTGCAGCATTCGAATCTAATGCACCTTTTAACCGTATCCTTGATTACATAAGCGTTGTCGATGACATCAAAAAACAACAAATCAGGCTCTATGCCGTTCCGAAAAGAGTTATTTCCGAAAACGCCGGCTTCAGCCTTTTCGATGCATATTTTGTTAATATCAATTGCATCTATTATTATGCGGAACGGCTCGAATCCTGCTGCAAGCAACGTCATTGCTATTGAATATGGCTCTTCGCCTGTCGAACACGGCACGGATAGTATTTTTATCTCTTGAGTATTATTTAGAAATTTCTTGGTTGAATAATCTCTAAGATACTTAAACGATTCGCTGTCTCTGAAGAACCAAGTCTCGGGAACTGTTATTTCGTCAATCAGTTCTGTTATAAAGCCGGACGAAACATCAAAATCGGGAACAGCCGCCCCGTTCAGTGCAATTCCATGCCTCGATAAAACAGAATCAATAGAGCGTTCTATATTATCAGAGCCAATGGAATCGACATTTAGTCCGAGATATTTAATAATTATGTTATAGAATTTTTTCATTTTCTTTGTCGTTTACTGCAATTTTCAACATCGCTTTTAGCTCCATCGACAACAGCTCTTCGGGTTCGACGCACTGAATCAACTCGTTTCCATGCCGGAAAACCTTGCCCAGATACATTGTCTCATCGCTCGAAATTCCGGGTTCATGCAATTCGGTGGCTTCGCAAGTAATGCTTTCGGTTACTTGCTCGGACACCAAGCCCAGAAGTCCGCAATCGCTCGAAGAAGCTGAGCAGCTTTGAATTTTGACGATGATAATTCGAGTGCTGAGCAGCTTTTGCGAAGGCTTGCCGCAGAACAATACCTGTAAATCAATTGCAGGCATTACTTTTCCGCGGTAAATAAACAAACCGGAAACATATTCCGGAAATTGCGGCAAAGGCTGGCAATTAACGAGAGGAACAATTTCGATTATCCTTGAAAAATCAATGCCATAGCGTTTGTTGCATACCTTGAAGACGAGTAGTTGCATCGTATATTTAAATAATTATTTAACCTACCATGTAAAATTAACAATATTCCGGCGTATAGAAAAAGTAAAACGAAATTTCGTTCCATTATTTTCAGAATTAAAATATTATAAGGACTTATGCCATGAAGTCGGAGTATTATGGCATAGAAATTGAGAATGAAGAAAAGAAATTTGAATTTGAAAATTAAATCTAATTGGATATATATGTCCCAAGATAACGATTACACAATTATTGGCATCGATGGCGGTGGAACCAGAACCAGAGGCGTTTTATACAGAGGAAATAAAATAGCTGCCCAATCAAATTCAGGCACAACAAGGGTCGGCACCGTCGGTGTCGGAGAATCTTGCGAACGCTTGCTGAATATCATTTCAGACCTTTGTGAGCAAAATGCTATTGATTCGGAAGAATTAGATGCAGTTGTCATTGGTCTAGCCGGCGTTTGGTTGGAAGAGGAAAAAAAACGCTCCACACAATTGCTGAAAACGCTCGCCAGAAGCCAAAAAATCATTTTAAATGACTTACTTATTTTGAGCGACGCCGAATTGGCACTCGAAGGCGCCTTTGGCGGCGGCAATGGAATCATCATGATTGTCGGCACGGGTTCAATCGGCATAGCCAAACCACACAAGGACAAGATTTTCCGCTGCGGTGGCTGGGGAATTGAGCTTGACGACGAAGGCAGCGGCGCTTGGATTGGACGCGAGGGATTGACCGCAATTGTCCGCTCAATCGACGGAAGGGGCAAAGCGACTGCCTTGACAGGCATTTTTGCTGACATGTTTCCATCAATTGACTTGGACAAACCCCGTTCTATTGTTAAAGCATATGCAGAACGCGCTTTCGAATACCATATGCTCTCGCCCTCAGTCATGCAATGCGCCGAGCAAGGCGACGAAGTCTGCCTTGAAATCATTAATCGCTCAGCATTTCACTTGATGGAACTGTTGGAGGTTTTGCACAAGCATTTCAAAATACCCCGTGTTCCAGTTGCCCTTATGGGAGGAATAATCGACAATGACACTCTGCTTGCAAATTTGCTCCGCGAGCGAATTAGCAATCACAAAGCGCTTAAGCTTGTCGAACCTGTCGGAACGGCTCTTGATGGCAGCATTGCAATTGGGTTGAAATTAATTAAGGAAATGGAAGATTAATCTTTTCAATCCCAATCGACTTTGTTTGTTGATAATAATGAGACTATTGATTTAATAATAATTATGTCATGCAGAGCGGAGCGATGCATCCAGAGCAAAGGCTGGGACTGGATTATTCACTTCGTTCTGATTGACTATATACTACGATACCCACAGCATTCAAAAGAAACATTCCTTGAATTATCTCGTAATACCCTTAACTCCATATTCTTTAAAGAAGACATTGAATTTTTGAACTTACTACCAAGGTAAGCCTCAAATCAATGTTCTAGGCTATTTAAGTTGCAAATCAATATAACATTAATATTATTATGAAATTATTGGCAAAGGAATTTCGGAAATTTTTCTACTATAAAGAAAAATGATAATATTTTAAGTTTTATTTTTTAAGTTATAAATTTGTAAATTAAATTATCCATTCATTTCACAAAAGGAGATTTTATGTTAAAAAAACCATTCGTTGTTGCCGCAATAATGATTATGGCAGCCACTTTTATGAAAGCGGAGGATTCGAGAATACTTCTCTATCCTAACGCTTCGAAAACTCAAGTAACATTCAGCCATGCCGGCGATATTTTCGTAGCGCCCATAACCGGCGGCACAGCCCGTCGAATTACCAGCCATGACGGAATCGAGCTGTTCCCGCGGTTCTCGCCTGACGGCAGCCGTATTGCATTTTCAGGTGAATACGACGGAAACCGCGAAGTATATATTATTCCAACAAATGGCGGCGAGCCTAAAAGGATTACTTATAGTATGGACCTACCCGGTTTGCCCGAGCGTATGGGACCGGATAAGGTCGTTATGCAGTGGACTTCCGACGGCAAGGAATTGCTTTACCGTTCCCGCGAACATGCTTGGACGGCATGGGTCGGGCGACTGTTCTTTGTTTCGACCGAAGGAGGAATGCCCCGCGAGGTTCCACTCGAAAAAAGCGGTTTTGCGTGCCTTTCGCCCGATGGCACGAAACTTGCCTTCAACCGCATTTTCCGCGAATTCCGCACGTGGAAGCGTTACCGTGGCGGACAGGCTGAAGATTTATACATATTCGATTTTAAAACCGGAAAGGTCGAAAAAATAACCGACGACAACTCGCAAAACACTATTCCTATGTGGTATAAGGACAAAATCTATTTTGCAAGCGACCGCGATAAAAAAATGAACATCTATTGCTATGATTTAAAGACTAAGCAGACTCGCCAAAGCACTTTTTTCAAGGATTACGACGTTAAATTCCCGTCGCTCGGAGCGGATAATATCGCATTCGAAAACGGCGGCTACGTCTGGATTCTCGATTTATCTACGGAAAAATATAACAAGCTAAATATTGAGATTGCCGAAGATTTTCCCGAAGCCCGCACTAAATACATTTCGGTAAAAGACGACATCACCAATTTCGAGATTGCGCCCGACGGCAAACGCGCAATTTTCGGCGCACGCGGCGATGTTTTCACTGTTCCCGCCGAGAAGGGCAATACACGTAATCTGACTCAAACATCCGGCGTTCATGAGCGCAACGCCGTATGGTCGCCCGACGGCAAATGGATAGCCTACGTTGGCGATGCCACCGGCGAAAATGAAATCTATATTGTCAATCCCGAAGGCGGCGAGCCGGTGAGATTAACAAACGGCACAAAATCGTATCTTTGGGAACTGCGCTGGTCGCCCGATAGCAAGAAAATCCTATGTTCCGACAAGCTAATGAGGTTGTTTTATGTAGATATTGATTCGAAGAAAACCACCGAAGTGGCAAAATCGAAAGTATGGGAAATACGCGATTGCAACTGGTCGCCCGACAGCCGTTATATTGCCTATACCGACTATTTGGAAAGCGATTTGCCTGTCGTTTTCATCTATTCGCTCGACGAAAAGAAATCCTATGCCGTAACCGATGAATACTTCGAATCCGGCAGCCCTGTGTTTTCATCATGCGGCAAGTACTTATTCTTTGTCTCCGATAGAACCTATAATGCCTCGATTGGCTCGTTCGAATGGAATTTCATCATTCAAAACCCATCGATAATCTATGGCATTACCTTGCAAAAATCAGTACAGTCCCCGTTTGCCTTCGAAAGCGACGAAGTGAAAATCGAAGAAAAATCCGATGCTAAAGATGAAGCGCCCAAAGATAAAGATTCGAAAAAGAAAGATAAAAATTCAAAGGAAGAAAGCAAAAACAACAACATCACAATTGATATCGACGGGATTAAAGATAGAATAATCGAGTTGCCTATCGAAGCCGCAAACTATTTCAATTTGGAATTTTCGGGCGACAAGCTCTATTACGTTAAAGCCGCCCCCGGCAAGCGTCCCCAGCTATATGCCTTCGATTTCAAGGAAAAGAAAGAAAGCGATGTCGGTGATTTTTCGGCATACGAAATTTCGGCTGACGGCAAGAAAATACTGTTTAAACAAGGCTCGGACTATTATATCACTGATTTATCCGGTAAGGTAAAAGCCGATAAAGGCAAATTGAATCTTTCGGATTTGACGATGAACGTTGATAGAAAAGCCGAATGGAAACAGATTTTCGATGAATGCTGGCGGCAGATGCGAGATTTCTTCTATGACCCGAATATGCACGGTGTCGATTGGAAAGCAATGTATGACCGTTATGCAGCCGAATTGCCATATGTTCATAACCGCTGGGATTTAACGTATATTCTTGGCGAACTAATCGGCGAATTGAATATCGGACACGCTTATGTCGGAGGCGGCAGCTATCCCGAATTCGAGAAAACTCCAATTGGCTTGCTCGGCGCGGAATTCGAATTGGACAAGGGAAGCGGTTTTTATAAAATTACAAAAATATTGGAAGGTCGCAACTGGGACGAAGAAACCCGCTCACCGCTCACAGAACCGGGAATCGATATTAAAGCCGGTGATTATCTGCTGGAAATCGACGGCGTTAAGCTTTCGGCGCAAATGACTCCGTTCATGGCGCTGGTCAACAAAGCTGGCAAGTATGTTGCATTGAAAGTCGCTTCGAAACCCAACGACAAGGACGCTAAAATCTTCAACGTTAAAACAATCAAGAACGAAACTAAACTTCGCTATTTTAACTGGGTAGAAAACAACCGCCGATACGTCGAAAAAGCCACCAACGGTCGCGTCGGCTATATGCACATCCCCGACATGGGAACAGACAACGGTTTGAAAGAATTTATCAAGTATTTCTACCCGCAAGACCGCAAGGAAGCAATGATTGTCGATGACCGCTACAACGGCGGCGGCAACGTTTCCACTATGATTATCGAGCGTTTGCGCAGAATACTAACGATTTCAACTATTTCACGTAACCAAGAACGAGTCGGCACAAAACCCGACGCTGTTATGACCGGTCCAATGGTATTGCTGCTCAACGAGCTCTCGGCTTCGGACGGCGACTTGTTCCCCTATCAATTTAAAAAACTCGGACTTGGCAAACTAATCGGAAAACGCAGCTGGGGCGGAGTCATTGGGATTAGGGGTTCTTTGCCCTTGCTCGACGGCGGTTACCTCTTTAAGCCTGAATTTGCTAACTTCGGTGCCGATGGCACATGGATTCTCGAAGGCGTAGGACAAGAGCCCGACATCGAAGTCGAAAACGACCCACATCAAGAATTTAATGGCGTCGATGCTCAATTGCAACGCGCCATCGAAGAAATATTGAAAGAAATTCCTTTGGATAAGAAGCCTAAAACACCGAAAGTGCCGCCTTATCCTGATAAAAAATAATACTGTTACTTGAATATAGCTGCCGGATGAATATTCCGGCAGCTATATTTTTTATGATTAATCTCAGATTACGCATTAGAAATAGTTAAATGTACTAAAAATGGCTGCCAATCAAGAAA
>CAYLSY010000046.1:0-11273 GCA_964386275.1 uncultured Hyphomicrobiales bacterium | reverse complement strand
TGATATTTCGGGCGGCTTACGAAACAAAAGCCAGGCCGCGCCGGCAAATACTTCGACGTAGGCGTGATGCTCGGGTATCAACGGAATAATTTTTCTTGATAATGACGATTTCCCTCCAAGATACGCAAGAAATGAGTTCATACTTCCTCCTTTATGGCATGATTTATGCAATGCCATGAACCACAGACGAAGCTACGATTCGTCTGAGCAATAATAGCTATTCATTGCCCGGCACGCTGCTACGTGCCGGTTTTTTTTAAATCGTCTAAAATCCCCCTGTCCCCTTTGCCAAAAGGGAAAGTTCGCAATTGCCTTTACCTTGCTCTTAGATTTTGCTTGAATGACGTTCGTTTTTGAGCCAATAAAATATCCTGCCCTTTTAGTTTTGCAGTTAATTCTTGCGAAGCCAAAACCTTTTCGAGCCTGTCGAGCTTGGCAATCAATTGAGAATTCGAACCGGCGCTTGCCATCTGAACCGTAGCTTGAAGCTGCGAATCATTGAATATCCATTCGCGGTTTCTGCCTCCCAAACGTGAAGCGTCGCCGATAATAGCCATTGTCGGCTGGTCAATGCGTCCGCCGGTCGAAAAGCTCAATATCGCAGAAATCACCGGGTCGGTAATCGCTTTAACGGCGGCGCTCACAGTCGCTGTTACGGCTGGAATCGCAACGACATTA
This sequence comes from uncultured Hyphomicrobiales bacterium, assembly GCA_964386275.1. Classification (GTDB taxonomy): domain Bacteria; phylum Bacteroidota; class Ignavibacteria; order Kapaibacteriales; family UBA2268; genus CAYLSY01. Next base: position 10,595 of record CAYLSY010000046.1, on the reverse strand, counting down.
AGCGGAAAAGGCAATGCCATTAAATAATCCGTTGTTGATTTCGACAATACTAAATCAAGAACAAAAGCCGAAGCCTTTGCCTGAAGCATGCCGGCGAGTTGACTGAAGAATTTTCGCCAACCGTCAGCCGCCGCATCCGGATCGCCTGCAAACAAATTGGTTAGGCTGTCCGTTACCGTAGTCTGCAATTCTTTAGTTTGAACGCCGAGCAGCGTGCCTTTTTCTTGCAATGTCTTTTCGGCGTCTGCAAGATTTTGTTCCATTGCCTTATAGGCTTCGACGTCCTTTTCCGAATCAAATACCGGCTTGCCCATTTCGTCAAATTTCGAAGCCTTTGTTTCGAGTAATTTCAGTTGTTTCTCGATTCCTTCCTTCTGTGCCTTGAGCGTTTCAGCGTCTTTCCTTCTTTGGAGTTCAGCTTCTGTGCCTTGTCTTACAGCCTCTGCCCGAAGCTGCTTGCGGCGAAATTCTTCTTCTTTAGCCTCGCGCTCTTTGCGTCCGTTTTCTTCGATTTCCGCCTTGCGGCGCTCAAATTCTTCGGCGCTGAGGGCGCCCTCGTCCTGCCATTTCTGAATTTCTGCAAGCTTTGCCTTTTCTTCATCTTCGATGCGCGAAATGGCGTCGTCTTTGTCGCTTTCGGCGCTCTTTTCGGTAGCGGCGGCATAGATTTGATTGAATTTTTCGAGAGCTTCGCTTTGCTTGCTATATTTCTCGTCGATTACTTTTAATCGGGCTTCCTCGTTGGCTTTGATGGTTTCGAGCCGCGATTGATAGATTTTATCTTCGGTTTCGGCAATCGACTGCATTGTCTCGAACTCGGTTTGCTGAAGCTCGAAGTTTTTCGATTTGACCTCGCTCAATTTCAATTCATAACGGATACGAATGCGTTCCTGTTCTTGTTCGGAATTCTCTCCGGAGACTCCGGAAAGCTCCTCCTCCATTTTTCGTGTTAAATTTACTATTTCCGAGTTCGACGCCTCGATTTCGCTGCGGGTAACCGCCAATTTGTTTTTATATTCGGCGACGAAGGTTTCGAGCGCAGTTTCGCTTTTGATTCCGATTGATATTTCCCATTCAATTTTGCGCTGTTCAAGGTCTTTGAGCTTTGTCTGAAGCTCAATATCGTCGGCTTTCAGCTTAATTTTCAAATCCTGTATTTTCGATTGCTCGTCTTGAATTTTGCCGTTATAATCTTGAATAACTGATAATATTTCTGTTTTGTCGGGTTCGCTGATTTTAGCATTGAACACGATTTCGCCGGCGTCGGTAACTTCGGTTATGAGTTTGCGGGCTTTCAGGGCTTCAATCCAAGCCAAACGCTGCGATTTGATAGTTTCGAGCTGTTTTTGATTGATAACGAGTTCGTCGTAGGAATCTGCCTTTCGGCTCTCGGTCAATAGCGATTCCTTTTGCACGTATTCATAATATTGTTGCTCAATATCGAGCTTTTTCACCTTGGTTTCGGCATCCTGTTTGGCAAGCTCAAGCGCGGTTTTGCCTTTTTCGGCTTCTTTCTGTCCGGTTGTAATTAATGCCTTCTCTCTGTCTTTGTCGCGTTGTTTTTCGGCGGCTGCTAACTTTCTTGTTTCTTTGGTTATATTATCAATTGTTGACTTGGATTCTTCAAGGTAATTTTTGTCGGCTTCGGTTCTATCCTTTTCGCTTTTTTTAAGTATTTCGCGACGTTTTTCAATAATAGCCACATATTCGCTCGTATTTTTTGCCATCGCCTCGCTTGCCTGCTTGCGGGCTTCGTCCCACTGCTGCCCGAGTGTTTTTACCTCACCTGTTTGCTCCTTTGTTGCCTTGATGCTTTTTTCCTGCTCTGCCACTAATTTTTTTACTTCTTCGGGCGATTTGCCGAGGCTTTTTGCCAGTTGCTCATACATTTCTTCGGTATCCAAGCCATTTTGCTTAAGTTCGACTCCGGTAGCAATGATATTGTCTTTCGAGGCAGTTACTTTTTTGTTCAATTCATCGAATTGCTTTTGCAGAGCCTCTGTATTGGGATCTTTCAGTGCAGAGTTTTCCGGATTATTGATTTGTTCCTGAAGCTGCTGCAATTTTTCGAAATTGCTGTCGTAAGCGGCTCCCTCGGCTTCGATTGACTGAATTATTTCCGTGTTGTTTTGGCTTTTCAAGCCTGCCAATCGCGCCTGTTCGGCATCGGCTGCTTCGTTTACCTTGTCGGTTAAAACGTTGTAGCTTGTCATTGCGTCGCCGTTGGCGTCCTTGATTATGTCGCCTGCTTCGACCGCATCGGGCGCAATCGCTTTGATTTTAGCGCCGATTTTAGCCTTTTCGATTTCGTCGCCTGCTTTATTGTATTGTTCGACTAAATCTTGAAGTTGCTTGCTGCTCTTGATTTTGCCTTCGATTTCGGTTGATTTTTTGATAGCGTCACCGAGTTTCTTCTTTTTGATAGCGTCGCCGGCTTCGTCGAAATATTTTTTAACCTCCTCAATCGGCAACTTCGTTGCGTTGGCAATTTCCTGAAATTTTGCGTCATCGACGTCAGTTCCGGCGGCAATCATATCGTCGATCGATTTCTTCATTTGCGCTGCGTTTCTCTCTTTGTCGGCAACAAGAGCTTCGTTCAGCGAGCCTTGCATTTTATCGGCAAGCTCGGCAAATTTTGCCTTTTCTTCTGTGCTCAATTTCGTAAATTCTTTGCCTTGGAATATCGCAGTTTTAAAGTTGGTCGCAACCTCGTCAAGCTCGGCTTCGCTGCTCGCTTTTTTCATGGCTTCGACGTATTGTTTCATGCCTTTGGTTGCCTGCAAGTCTCTGCCGGTCCAAAACGACGTGAGCATATCGTCCATTTCTTCCATGGCTATATCGGCATCAGCTTTATTGATTTCGATTTTAATTGCAGCTTTTTTATCTTTTAAATTATCCATGTCGGTCTGCAATTTCTTCAGTTCGTCGCCGCTCTCGCTGACTTTATTCTTGAGCGCATCCAAGTTGTCTGTAAAGCTCTTTGTTCGGTCAATCACGCCCGGCATAGCTTTGGCGATTTCCACTTGAACGGCACGGTATTTTTCATCTTCCTCTGCTGTTCGATTGACTTTCGAGCCGAGTTCTTCGTATTGCCGCGCCAATTCCTTGTTTTTTTCGATTTTTTCCTGTTGTTTTTTGTTTGTTTCGATTTGTTTATCGAGCAAGGCGTCTTCGGCTTCGAGTTCTTCCTTGCGTTCGGCTGCCGATTGATGCAAAGCGTCGAACAGAAAATACAATCCCGCCGCCAATGCCGCCACTCCTGCGATTGCCAGCACATAAGGATTAACCATCATCGCTGCATTGAGCGCCCCTTGACCTGCAGTTGCGCCAGCGAGCGCCGGCACGAGTTTTCCGAGCAAACTTTTACCAAGTTCGCCAATTCTGGCAACGGCTCCGGTAGGAATTAAATTCGAAAGTCCGGCAAACGAAGTAATTAGCGGCGCCACTTGCGTTGCAGTCGATAGCGCCGTTTGACCAACCGTTCCGAGCGAACCCATTATGCTGTTAAAGCCCGCTTGTATTTGGTTCATCATCGTTTTGGATTTCACCCCAATGCCTTCGCTGGCAACGGCAAAGGCGGCATCGGTCGAACCGACCGCGCCGGCTACGGCGGCAAGGTCATCGGCTGCCATTTGCGCATTTTTACCGGCTAAAAGCGTAACAGCCGACGAGGCTTCGATTGAACCGAAAAACTGAGCCATCGGCTTGCCGGTCGCTTCAATAGCAAGGGCGAGCTTTCGGAATGTTTCCTGCGGACCATCGGTTTCAAGATTCTTGTATGATAGTCCCGCTTGATTCAATACTTTCGTCAATTCGGCGCCGGGTTTTTGGAGTTCGACAAAGGCGGCGCGAAGCTGTGTTGTGGCTTGAGCTGTCGGCACGCCCTGCTTGGTCATGGTCGCCAGCGTAGCCGCTACATTTGTAAACGAGATATTTAATTTTGCGGCCTCGGGAACCACTTGCGCCATACTTGCATTTAGTTCGGGAATTGTTGTTTTGCCGACGTTGACGGCGCCAAACAAAATATCTGAATACTTTGCCGCTTCGGAGGCTTCGGCTCCATAAGCATTCATAACGGATGTCAAGCCATTAACCGCGTCTTTGGTCGATGTCAAGCCTGCCGTCGCCAGTTTCGAAGCGGTTTCGACGAAAGTCATGCCGCCGGCGACGTCCGCCATGCCGTCCTTGACTTTGATTGTGCCAGCCGAAATTGCGTCATAAACGCCTTGCGCAATTTCGGCGGCGCTGTCCGGAACGGTTTTCGAAAGCTCCGTTGCCGCGTCGGCAAATTCCTTAAAATTCTTAACTCCAAGCGTGCCGATATTTCGGGTTTGCTTGTCAAGCTCAATGAACGGTTCTTGAAACCGATTGAGCGACGAAGTTATTTGCTCAATACCCATCGAAATCATACCGAATTTTGCAAATTTATCGCCGAGCGATGTGGCTTGCGACGATGTTTGCTCAGTGGCTGCTCCCATTTTTTTGAGTTCGGCTTCGGCATCGGCAATTTCGCGCTCAATTTTGTTGTATGCTTCCGTGCCTTCCTTGCCGGCGGCTTTCAAGGCTTGCTGGGCGGCGCGTTGCTTTTCAATCATTTCAACTGTTTCTTGCCGTGCCTTTTGAAATGACGCGGCGAGCTTTTCGACTTCTTGATTGAACTTCGCATCGTCCATGCCGCCGAGGGCTTTTTCGAGTTCTGCGATATTTTCGTCGAGCTTGCCGCTGTCGAGCGCATTAAATGTTCTCTCAAGTTCCGATAAATCGGTTTTATCGATTTCGCCGAGCAACTGTTCGATTTCTGCCAGCGATTTTTTCGCATCGTCGGCATCTAAATCGACATCGAGCGACGCAAGGATTTTCTCCAAATCCTTTGCGCCGTCTTCGGCTTCAGTTAAATACGAAACAAGCCGCTTAAGCCCATTCTTTATTTCCGTACTGTCGAAATCAATGTTTGGACTGATTTTGCTTAACATCGCTTCGATTTCTTTCGAAATACGTTCGAGCTGCGACTTGTCGGTTTTTAAATTCGCAAGAAATTCTATCGGAAGTTCGATTTTGTTTGCCATGGTTGAGTATTGATTTATTATTAAAATCCCCCTGCCCCCTTTGCAAAAGGGGGAAAGGGGCATCAAAAGGAATTAAGCAGCGCCTCGAGGCACTTCATTGCATCAACAAACAGAGAGCGGCGCGCCTGGTCAAATTTTGTAACATCGTTTTTGGTGATTGCGGGCAAATACCATATTTTGGTTCTGGCATCGGACAGCCGCCGGGCTAATTCTCCTTCACGCCAAACGTTATAGATTCGCTCTTGCTGTTCTATGAATCTGTTGCGTTCGATTTGCCTTGCATAATCATCCGCAGCGCCGGCAACAACATTTCGATTGCGCTTTTCTTCGGCTCGCCGACCAGCATCTGCGATGCGATCTGATTCTTCCCGATAGCGGTAAAAAAATCGGAGGCGCACCCCCTTAGCTCATTCCATTGCGATACAGGCAAATTTCGCACAAATTCTTCCGTATCGGTTTCGGCTTTCGTTTTATTAAATGGCAGAATAGCGCCCTTTGCGTCGATTTGCCTAAGCAGGTAGCTCATTGCGATAATCAACCATTTTGCGCCGCCACTGTCGACAACCTGACGAAATCCCGAAGGCTCGTTTTGCGATTGATTGTATTTGAATTCGCCGACTTCGCGGGCAAGTTCGACCTGTTCGACAGTCAAAATATTGAAGTCGTAGCGGTAAGTTTTGCCGTTGTTGGTAAAATCCGTTTGCTTGTGAAGTATTTCGTTTTGTTCGGTATCCATTATTAACCCCAAAGTATATTGTTGTAATTCTTGTAAATTGCGTTGATTGATACAATGAGTCTCGGTCTATATTCAACCGATTCTATTTGCCAAGCAATTCCGACGTTGCCGTAAAGATTGTTTAGCACCAAAAGCAACGCATCAGTTTGATTGATTGCGCCGTCGCCTCCGATTGTCAGTCTTACCCAAAAACACTCCGTTGAATCAGAGCTATTGACCTTGGGTTTGTTCTTGTACTTATCCAACAAGTAAATCAGGTTATTAGTCTTATAATAATTGTAAGGAACATATATCTGCATCTCAACCTGACCGCCGAGAACGCGGGCTAACCCTCTTCCGTCTTGTTTTTGAATTGTCGAAATATTATAGCTTGACTCAGCTTCGATTTCAGTTATTTCAAAATCAAAATCAGTGAAATTTTGAAAGTTAAATCGAATCTTGTTAATGGGCATTATGTGTATTTTGCCCGCTGCTCCGTTGAATGTAGTCATATCTTAAATCCCCCTACCCCCTTTGTCAAGGGGGGGAAAATGGTTAACAATCATTCCTAATTCCTAATTCCCCGGATTTGCATAGCTTAAATTAAAAGATACTTCCGGAAAGTCGCGGAGGTCGTCGACATTCGATAGCGGGAACTTGCCGCCTTCGGTCATAACCTGCACGTAATTGCCCCACGCTGAGTATTTGAAAAACGAGACATACTTAAATCGGGCAGTCCAAAAATTTTGCAAAAACTCAAGTGTATCGTTTAAATAATCTCGCACGATTTCGTCGCTGCTAATAACAACTTCGAATTCTTTGTGTTTATAAAGCAAGTGATTGTATTTCCTGCCCGTAAGGCACACGCCGGTTTCTTCTGTTGTGGCAATAACCGGCTCGGTCAGATTTAATGTCATAAATAACTCTTGATTTTCGGCAGTATCCGAAAACGTCAAATCGGTTAGCTTCGTATTCGAATATCTTAATGCAATTTCTTTCATAAATATTCCTCAATTCTCAATTTCCAATTTTCAATTAATTTAACTTTCCGGCAATGTTCCAGATTCAAATGGAAATTCTTTTATGTCGATTACAAAACTTGTCTCGGAATCAGCTCTTCCAAGGCAAATAATCATATCTTCCGTGGTTGTCGGCTCGGCGAGTATTGTTTGCGTAATGTTCGAGCTGCTGTCGTTTGTGCGGGCAAACACCTGCTTTCCGATGCTTGAAAACGAATAGCTGTTCGATTGCGCTCGACCGGAAATCTGACCCGTTATCGTATCGCCGCCCGTGCCGGACTGCTTTGCTATTCCGGCGGTTTTGCCGGCATATTCCTTTTCGCTGCGTGCTTTGATTATTGTGCCGTTTTCGAGCAACATGAATGCGTCGCCTTCGGCAATTGCTTCGCCCGCGGCAACCGTAAAAGTCCGGTATTCCGGCTGTCCAAGAAATTCGCTTAGTTCCGGCGGCATAACAAGCGAGCCGCTTTCCGGCAATGCCTCGCCTTCGTAGTATAATCCGTAGGCATAGCATTCGGATAGGTAGAGTTTAATTTTTGTTTCGGGTTTTTGATAGTTGCGCTCGATTGAAACGACCGCGAATAAATTGCCGACTGGGTCTGTGTAGTCTGTCCATTGCCCGTTTTCGTATTTTCGAATAGTTTCTTTGATCAATATCTGCGAGCCTAATTTCAGATTTTTCCAAGAAGTTGTGGTAATGCCATCAATGATTTTACGAAAACCGTTCCAAAAGGGCACGGTTATTGAATACTCGGTTTCGTAATACCGTTTATCGCGCCCCATAACGGCATTAACGTAATTGGTAAGCGTATCGCCGTCAATGCCCGCAGAATCTTTCAGCGCTTCGCCGCCCACGCGGGCGTAAACCTTGGCAACGGGACGATAGGCAAAACTTGGCGGAGGCGACATTAAGTCCGGTATAATATAATTCTGCCATGCTTCCGGTATTTCGGTTTTTATATAAATCGCGCTATGAAGTCTCTCAATAAAATAAGACAGCATCGGCGGCTTATTGCCTTCGGTATAAAGATTCATCGGCAGTTTGCTTGCGCGTGGAAAGTAAAGCGCTGAACCACATAACGTAGGGCTTGTTGATAAAATCAACCTCTGTTGTTCCTCGTTGTTATCTTCTTTGTTTTTGTTTCGCGATTTATCGTTTTTTTCAAATTGCCTTGTTGGTCCAAGTTGATATTGATTACTGCCTGAAATAAAACCTATTATATCGCAACCGTCGGCTGCAATATTATTGGCTGTTGAATAATATTGCTGAACTTCCTTAGAAACAACCGAGCTTGTATCGATAGAGCCGTCGGTTGCGGAAATTATTTCGGTTATTTCCGGCTCGAGCAATTCCGATCGTGATTTAAATTGTAGGCTAATCACAAGATTGCCGTCCACCACGCTATATGCGGGGAAAATATAACAGCCGAATGCTCGAGCAATTGCAAAAAGCAGCTCGGATACGTTTTCGAACTTTCTAAAAGAAAATTCTTTTTCGTTTGAAATTTGCGTTCTAAGGTCGCGTTTATCTTCCGAGTCCGATTCTTCAGTACCAGCCGGATGCCCGAGTGCGGGATTGAAAAGCTTCCAATTAATTAATACCGCTCGTTTTGTCGCAGTTTCCGTATCGGTCAAATACAAGTCATAGACAAGATTGTTGTTGATAATGAGGTTGCCGTCAAAATAATGATCTCCCGGAACAAGATTGTTATACGCGTCCCGATAGCGAACCGGGCAACCCTGAATACCGAGAGGGCTTTCGGCAAGCGTGAAAACCGTGTTATTGCCGGTTGTTTCGTAGATTATTTCAGTCGCCTTGCTTAGAATTAAATTCAAAAGCGTATAAAGATTTCCAAGTCTTTTAAAATAATGCTTTAATACATGAGTGTCATTCATCTCGCATATATCAATATGACAAAATGATGCCGGTGCAAATATTTCATTGATTTCGGTATCTGTAATTCTTTCGTAAACATTATTAATGCGCACTTCCGAACCGCCCTCGACTTTGTAAACATCGCCTTCGAGCTTGCAATCGTCGAGCATCGACATATCAAACGAAAGCGCGGTGAACTTATATTCCCTAACGGCATTGATTTCCGCTTCGTATTCTCCGCAATGCCAAACAATATCGTCGCTCGATACTTTGTCAGTCAGTTTGCCGATAAAGTCCATGTTATCTATCGATGGTTCTTCGCCAACTCCGAGCAAAAACACTGCGCAATAGCGACTGTTATTGCGCTCCTTGCATTCGAGCGCAAAAAACAAGGCATTCGAATCGTCATCAACCGAGCAAGCTGCCTGATTGACGGAAAATCCAAGTTCATCAATTGCGAAACTTCCCTCTTCGGTGTTCAAATCCTTTTTACTTGAATCGAGCAGAAATATATCGGTTTCCGTGCCGCCAGACTGGAATAACTCGGAGTAATTATCAGTAACGACGAACAGTACGGTTTGAGCGCCGAATAGGTATTCATTGAAACTATATCTTTGATAAAAGCGCACTTGCTTAATTATGAATTAATAATTATGAATTATGAGTGATGAGTTATTTGCTTATTACGCAAGCCGCCAAGTTTTTAGCTTGGCGGCTGATATTTATTCGAATTATCGCGGCGATTAGCTATAAACGATGTTCGGCACAATCACAATGTCGCCGGCAAGCAATGCTTGGGCGTCTGCCGATATAATGTCTGCGGGCTTGTTTCCGGCAATGTCCTTGCCGGAGCCGCCGAGCTTCCAATTGATTGCCGTAAATAATCCTTCGGCAGTCAAGTCCGCTTCGAGCAAACCGCTGTTTTTGTATGACACAAAAGTCAGCGATGTCGAAAGCGGGCTGTTTGTGAGCGATTGTTCCAAGTCGCTGTTGAGCTTGCCAATCATATGCACGTAGCCATCTGGCTTTTTGAGCGTCGCGTCGGTTTGCGCTTTGTATGAAAACCCTGTGCCGATTGTGATTAAAAACAGCGAGCTCATTTTCGCTTTAAGCTCTTTAATCCATGCCGGGTGCGAGTTCGAGCCAATCGGCGCTTCGTTTGTAACGAGCGTTATTTCACCCTTGCTCGTGGCGTCGCTCGAGCTGTCGGCTGGCGTGATGTCGGTTTCGTCGATGCCCGATAGGTATCGGGTATTTTTCGGAAATCGCCAAATTGTGCCGTCGGCGCAATTGATGTCGATATACTCGCCCGATGACGAAGTCGAGCCGGGCTTAGGTATCTTGAATATCGAACTTTGCAGGTTGTCGAACCTCCAAAGCTCTGTTATTGCGCCGGCTGCGATTTCGTGTATCCATGCGAACCGCGTGCCGTTTAGAATGATTTTTTTGTCAGTTGTTGTTGGCATTTTTCAAGCTCCTTTCCTATTTATTCACTCGGCGGAGTGTATTTTGCCGCGAGCGCTGCCGATTGCTCGGCGAGCGGCGCCAGCATCGATAATACTTCGTTGATTGCAATTTTGCCGTCGTCGGATTGAAGATTTGCGAGCTGCTCTTTGAGCGAAGCGACTTCGTCTGTTAATGACGTTATGTCATCTGATGCTTCGAGCAAATTTGCCGCAATAGCGTCGATTTGCTCTTGAATTTCGTTTTGCTGTTCGTCCATTATCAGAACCTTTCTATGTAGTTTAAAAATAAATCGCCAGTTGGCAATTGTGCTTAAAATCAAAAAAATTACAATAGCTTCCATTTATTCTACCCTTGTGTCTTCAATAATTTTTTCTACAAAATAATTAGTTCCGAATAGAACACTTGAATGAACAGGGCAATTAGCGACGCTCCCCCAATTTTTCAGCGTGCCG
>CAYLSY010000045.1:0-11345 GCA_964386275.1 uncultured Hyphomicrobiales bacterium | reverse complement strand
CGCTTCTTATAATTTCAACATTCAACCGGTATTAGAGAAAAACATATGAAAAAATCTTTATCAAAACCTATAATAAAGAAATCATATTTGATAATGCTCATCATTATTTTAAGTATAATTGTTGTCATTATCGCTCAATTTATCTACCTAAACCAGAAAAGTGAAGTTAGGAAGGAAAAAGAAATTGAACTAAAAGCTATTACCGACCTAAAAGCCCAAAGAATCGCCGAATGGAACAATGACGAATTGAACGACGCTGTAGTTTTGGCTTCAAATTTCTTTTTAAAAACACTGTTCAATGAATGGCAAAGCAATAAATCACCGGAGTTGAAATCGCGGCTGCAATTGTTTCTCGAAAATTTAAAAGCCGAGCATGGATACAGTAGCATTATTTTTACAGATTGTCGAGGCAATTTAATTAGCTCGACTGAAAATGAAAAATCTCAACTGGATTCTCATTTAATTAATACAATCCAACGCGCAGCAAATGAAAAAGAGACTTTTGCCACAGAGTTCTATAAATGCCCCGCTACTGGAATAACAATTATATCATATGTTTCTCCTATAATGAATTCTTTTGGTAAAGCAGTTTCAATTATTTCATTCCAAAAGAGCTTTGACTCCGATATTAACCCGAATTTATCAAGCATTATTCATCCGGGTCTTTTGTTCGAAACGGAATTAATTAAAATCGACGGAGACAGTGTTGTTTACTTGAATAATCTTAAAACCGATAAGAATATTTTTCTTCCAAGCAACGAATCCCAAGACAACATAGGATTTGTATTTGATTGTTCTAATGATTCATCAAAATATTTATGTTATTTAACAAAAGTTAATGGCACGAATTGGCATATGTTGACAAAAATTGATGAGAAAGAAGCCTATAAAGAATTAAAAACAAAGACATATGTAATATTGCTTTTCACTGGATTACTTATATTATTGATAGCCGCAGGGTTATCGATGATTTATTCTATGAAACAACGAAGTGTTTTTCGATTAATTGCCGAGAACCACGAAGAATTCCGAACAACTTTATATAGCATCGGCGATGCAGTTATTACAACCGATAAACAAGGTAAAATACGTTATTTGAATCATGTCGCAGAAGAACTAACCGGATGGAAAGAATCCGAAGCCCAAAACAAGCTTTTATCGGAAGTTTTTAATATAATAAACGAAGAAACCCGTATATCAGTTGAAAGTCCGGTTGATAAAGTATTAAAAGAAGGAGTTGTAATCGGTCTGGCTAACCATACTATGCTTATCAGTAAAACCGGCAAGGAGATACCAATAACCGACAGCGGCGCTCCAATCAAAAATAAACAAGGCGAGATTATCGGTGTAGTTCTTGTTTTTCGAGACCAAACGGTTGAACGGATGCAGCAGAAAAAGTTGTTGGAAAGCGAGCAAAGACTTAGCGCTACTATGGATGTAATGCTCGAAGGCTGCCAGATTATTGGTTTCGATTGGACTTATGTTTATTTAAATAAAGTTGCAGTCGAACAAAGCAAGGCATCATTATCAGATTTGCTTGGAAAAAGGTTCACTGAGTTTTGGCAAGGAATTGAAGAGACTATATTATTTAAGAAAATGCAAAAATGTATGAAAGAACGCATATCAATGCGCTTTGACAATGTCTTTGAATACCAAGACGGTTCATCTTCCATATTTGATATAAATATATTACCTGTTCCCGAGGGTATATTAATACTATCACTCGATATAACAGAAAGCAGAAAAGCAGCTGAAGCGCTCAAAAACAGCGAGGAAAAATTCCGCAGGCTGTTCGAAACACATTCTGCCATAAAACTTTTAATTGACTTTGAAACTGGCGCAATTGTCGATGTGAACAAATCCGCAGTCGATTACTATGGCTGGTCTGCCGAGGAATTCAAGAAACTTAAGATAAGCCAAATAAACACAATGCCGCCGGAAATTGTCAAGAATGAAATGGAAAAAGTAAGAATAAACAAATATGCAACATTTGAATTCAAACATAGATTAAAAGACGGTACAATCCGAGATGTCGAAGTATACAGCAGTATTTTAATGATTGCAGGCAAAGAATATTTGCATTCGATTATTCATGATATTACCGAAAAAAAGCGTCTGCTTCAAGAGCTTATAAAGGCAAAGGAACGAGCGGAAGAAAGCGATAATCTGAAAACAGCTTTTCTGCAAAACATGTCACATGAAATACGAACTCCTCTAAACGGCATTATCGGTTTTTCGAATTTATTGGCTGCAGAAGAGCCAACGCCTGAGGAAATCAAAGAATTTACGGCTATCATCCAAAGAAGTGGCAACAGATTATTGGAAATCGTTAACAATGTTCTCGATATATCTAAAATTGAAACTGGGCAATTAGAGTACAATTTGAAGCCTTTTGCATTAAATTCATTGATGGCTCAGATTTTCAGTTTCTTTTCGCCGTTTGCTAACGCCAAGGATATTGCTTTAAGCTACGAAACTGAATTTGACGATGAGAACTGCATTATAGTATCTGACGAAACAAAATTGAACCAAATTTTAACCAATCTTATCAACAATGCAGTAAAGTTTACACGTAAAGGAGAAATAAACTATGGTTACAAAACCAACGGAGATATGATACAGTTCAATGTATCAGATACCGGAATAGGAATAGCGCCGGAAAACATTGACAAGATTTTCGTTCGGTTTTCACAATTGGATATGGATAGAACACTCGACAAACAAGGCGCAGGTCTCGGACTATCTATATGCAAAGGGTTGGTCGAAGGCTTGGGCGGCAATATTTGGCTCGAATCAGAATTAAATAAAGGCACTACATTCTATTTTAATGTACCTTTCATGAAAGGAACCCATCTGATGAATACTACGGATAAAGATATTCAACCCGAGTCTTTATCAAAGAAGGTTAAAATACTTATAGCTGAAGATGATTTCGAAAGTTTCAAGTATTTAAGTTCCATCTTTAAAGATAATTCATATGTTCTTGTCCACGCCATTAATGGAAAGCAAGCCGTGGATTACGTCCGTAAAGCAGATGACTTCGATTTGGTATTATTGGATATTAGGATGCCGGTAATGGACGGTTTCGAAGCCGTAAAATTAATAAAAGAGATAAATCCCAGTTTACCGGTTATTGCTCAGACTGCGTATGCATTCAGCGAGGAAAAAAAACGAATACTGGCTGTTGGGTGCGATGACTATATAGCAAAACCTATTGAAAAACGTCACCTAATGGAGCTGGTACATAAATATTTGAAAAATAAAGAATCTGTTTAAAATGAAAACTCAAATATTTGCAGCATTTCTTATAATAATCGGAAATGTAACCCTTTACTCTCAACCTTACCCCGAAATCCGCCAGGGGCGCCCGCGGATTTACATCGACTCATCGCGCTGGGAGTGGCTTCGAGCAAACAAGACTACCGAAGGCGATTACAAAACCAGCTACGAAACCTTCGAATACCGCTACAACAACTGGTGGATAAACGACCCCGAGCTATACCTCGAAGGCGATGATTCAACGCTTTGGACGTGGAATTGGGGTTCGCAATACGCCCGTAACGAAGCGATGTTTGCGATTTTCATGTGCCAACTGAACCGAGATTCGCTGGCAATGAAGCGCTGCCGCTTCCTTACGCAGAAAGCAATCGACACCATTAATGCCGTCGATTACTCGACCATGGCTTATTACGACGAGGAGAATTTCCACCGCATGTTCAGCGACATGGCAAGCCTGATGCTCGATTGGTGTTACTACGATTTATCGGACACTCTAAGGCGTTCGCTTGCAAGGGCGCATTACGCATTGAACCGCGAATTTATGAATAAATTCATCTTAAGTTCTGCCGGCAATAGCTATGTTTCGAGCCATAACGCATGGAATTGCGTCTACGCCAACCAAAACATGCTCGCCCTTTACGGCGCCGACGGCTTGACAGCGGAAGAAAATGACACAGTCCTTAATTGGTATAAAATCGTCTACGACAAATGGATTAACGGCTTTTTACCATGCTATGGCTATTACCGTGATGACGACGGCGGCTGGAACTGGGGCGCCGCCTACGCAATGTGGTCGCTAATGGACCAATTTCAGATGTTCGACAACATGCTCGCTGGAACCGGTAAAAATTTCTATTACGACCTGCCGTGGGTGCAAAACAGCATCAATCAATACTGGTATTTCATTCAGCCTGATACATATTCTATACACTTGGGTGACGGCATAGCAAAATTCGCCGCCGACCGCGTTACTTACCGCCATGCGCAGTTTTTCAACGACCCGCGCAGCATTTGGCTGGCTCAAGAATACTCCAAACCGGAGTACTACAGCTCAACTCCTGTGATTTTTATGAAGTTGCTTTACAAGGATTTCACCCGTCCCGAAATCGAAAAGCCTTCACTACCGCTCGATTGGTGGTCGGATAAAGTCGGATTGTCCGTCAGCCGTACTAGTTGGGATTCCTCGTCGGTTATGACGACATTCTTTTGCTCGCCGAGCAAGCGCGCCGCACACGAACATCGCGATAACAATTCATTTACCGTTTTTAAGGACAAGCCGCTGCTGATTGATGCCGGATATTACGATACTTATGCCGGAACGCATTACCGCAATTATTACCAAAGGACAATTGCCCATAACTCAATCTGTGTCTATGATTCAACCGAAACATATACGAATTTCAATCAAGCGGCATCGAACGACGGCGGACAAATCGAATCGCAGGCGCTACAGAACTATAACGACATCTTTTTGCCGCAAAATCAGCGCGGTGTTTGGCTGAAATACGCTGCCGGCAGCGATTATCAATACAATATCGCCGATGCACAGCTATCGTATTCGCCGGAAAAGCTCGACCTTTACCGGCGCCGTTTTTTATTTTGCAAACCTAATAAAATCATTGTTCTCGACCATTTGCATCTTAATAAGACTGAAACACATCAACGTAAGGCGCAATGGCTCGCTCATTTCGTCAATCGTCCGGAAATCAACGGAAATGCTATCAACACTGAAGTTGATGACCATATAATTACTTACGATGGCAGGGATTATTTTTCGAAATACGGCGACGGCAGCATTGCCATACGAACACTTTTACCGGAAAATTCGGAAACAAGGCTCGTCGGCGGCTGGGGTTATGAATATTGGGTTGACGGCGAAAATTATCCGCCGATTTCGCCGCCGGATACGATTAACGGCGCTCCCGGCAGGTGGCGGATTGAGGTTTCGCCGACCGCTCAAACCGACAGCTTGATTTATCTTCATACTATTAGAATTGGTGATTCGACTTTAATTGCGGTATGCGGCGGAGAAGTCCATCAAAGTCCATATTCCATCGGCGTTGACTGGGACAATACGCTTTATTGCTTTTCGAAAAATGGGGATACAAACGTTTATCATCACTATTTGAATGATATAGCCGGTAATAGAGCAGTTAAAATTTTCGCATTGGATATAGCGTCCGGTAATTATTACATTCTTGTTGACGGCGAAACATATGCTTATGTCGAGACCGATACGGCAGGGATAATACATACTCAAGTTGAACTGAGCGAGGGAAATCATTCGATGGAAATTGTTCAAACGCCGAGTATTGTGAAAGATAGTCTATCGCCTTATTTTATAAGAATTTATCCGAATCCAACATATACAGAATTGCTGTTTTATTCGAATTCGAATTTGGAAACAACTATCGCCATATATAATTATCACGGCGAAGAAGTAATAAGCTGCTCCGAAACAAGTAAAATTGATATTTCGTGTCTTGAAAACGGTGTTTACTTTGTTGTTACAAACCAAGGTATGTATCGCCATGTCGAGAAATTAGTCATTTGCAGATAATAAGCGCAATTTAGGGATTATCCGAAAGTTTGTATCCAAAACCGCGAACGGTATGAATTAGTTCCGGCGAATAACCCTTGTCGATTTTCTGGCGCAGAAAACGGACAAATGAGTCAATGACATTTGATTGAGGGTCGAAATTCATGTCCCAGACATGCTCACTAATCATTTCTCGTGTTAATACCTTGTTTTTATTCAACATGAAGTATTCGAGCATGGCGAATTCCTTTGCCGAAAGCGTTATCTTGTTTCCGGCGCGCATTACTTCGCGTTTTGCAGTATCGATAAATAAATCGGCAATTGAAATCATGGTTGTGCGTTCATCGCTGTTTCGGCGCACCAGCGAACGGATTCGGGCCAATAACTCGCCAAAATTGAACGGCTTTGTCAAGTAATCATCGGCGCCTTCGTCCAATCCGCGAATTTTGTCATCAACCGAATCGAGTGCCGTCAGCATCAATATAGGAGTTGTAATTTTTTCTGCTCGTATGGCTTTGCATACTTCCCAGCCGCTGCGTTTCGGCAGCATAATATCTAAAATCAGCAGGTCGTAATCGTTGGTTTTTGCTAAAAATTCGCCCTTTTCGCCATCGTTGGCGATATCGACGGAATAATGCTGCTCGGTAAGCCCGCGACGGATACCGTCGGCAATTTTTGTGTCGTCTTCGATTAGGAGTATTCGCATAGCTTAAGTTATAATTTTTAGCAGTTTGACGTTAAATTCGTATTTTTGTTTTTTATTATCAATTAATATAACAAAAAAATGGGTTCGATTGTCAAAATAGCCAAGCTCGATATAAATAAAAGAATTGAATTGCCGGAATATATTACCGCAGGTTCGGCAGGAATGGATATTCGCGCTTCGCTCGCCGAACCGATGGTTATTGAGCCATCGGCAATCGTAATGGTTCCAACAGGTATAGCGATTTCACTCGAATGTGGTTACGAGGCTCAGGTCCGCTCCCGCAGCGGCTTGGCGGCTAAACACGGGATATTCGCCTTGAACTCGCCCGGCACAATCGACAGCGATTATCGCGGCGAAATCAAGGTCATACTCGCAAATTTTGGCAAGGAGCCGTTCACAATCAACGACGGCGACCGTATTGCGCAAATCGTAATTGCCCGCTATGAGCGTATCGAATGGCAATTATGCGATACACTCGACGAAACCGAGCGCTCATCAGGCGGCTTCGGCAGCACGGGAATATAAAGCCATAATCAAAACTTCTTTTGCCAAAAGTGGCAATATGGTCTTTCGCCTTTCGTTCGGTAATAGTCTTGATGATAGTCTTCGGCAAGCCAAAATGTGCCGAGTGGCTTTAGTTCCGTTACAACCTCATAGCCCTTTGAGCGCAAAATTTCAATCAGTTTTTCTGCAATTCGCTTTTGCTCTTCGTCTTTGTAGAAAATTGCCGAGCGGTACTGCTCGCCGATGTCTGGACCTTGCCTGTTGAGCTGTCCCGGGTCGTGAGTTTCGAAAAACAGCTTGGCAAGTGTTTCGTAATTCGTTAGTTTGGGATTGAAAATTACTCTTACAGCTTCGGCGTGTCCGGTTGTGCCGGTGCAAACCTGCTTGTATGTTGGATTTTCAGTTGTGCCTCCGGTGAAACCGACATCGGTCGATATGACTCCGTCGGCAGCCTGCATATAGTATTCCGTACCCCAAAAACAGCCTGAGGCAAAGACTGCAGTATCTAAAACCGGCTCTGTAGCAGCTTCGAAATCGAGCGAAATGGAGTTGACGCAATAGCGAGTATTTTTTTCGGTCAAATGCTCGCCTTCGAAGACGTGTCCAAGATGCGCTCCGCAGCGGGCGCAAGTAATTTCCGTTCGGTAGCCGTCGGCGTCGGTAGAGCGCTTTACTGCTCCGGGTATTTCGTCATCGAAACTGGGCCAGCCGCAGCCGGCATCGAACTTGTCGTCAGACCGAAATAGTGGCGCACCGCAGCGTTTGCATAGGTATGTGCCGCTGTCTTGGCTCAGGTAGTATTTACCGCTGAAAGGCGGCTCGGTGCCTTTTTCTATTATTATTCGCTCTTCTTCTGGTGTTAGTTTATTGTATTTCAAATCGCCTTGCCCGCATGATGTTGATAAAAAACTCAAAAATAACAAAAAAATGCTGAATCGGCACATAATGCCTCCTCGTTACAACAACTTTTTTATTTCAAACGATTTGGCTTAAATGTTATTGTGTGCTAAAAATATTATTAGAAGCGACGAAATTATTTCTATTTATTAAATCGTGGAAAATCCTTAATTTTGTAATTTTGCGGACGTGGCGGAATTGGCAGACGCGCTAGACTTAGGATCTAGTGGGGCGACCCGTGGGAGTTCAAGTCTCCCCGTCCGCACCAACATTTTAGAAATTCCTGATTACAAACTTCACAACTCCGTGGATGTGAATTTCCCAAAAAGGCATGATACGTATCGGTAGGAACTTTTTGTTTGCCGATACTAAGTAGATATTTTCCCCTTCGACGACGAATTTCTTGACTGCCATTTCGCCGTTGACCGAAGCTATTACTACTTTCCCGCTTGCAGGCTGCTCCAAACGGTTAACGACGAGTATATCGCCATCGAAAATGTTCTCGTCAACCATGCTTTCGCCTGATACACGCACTAAAAAAGTATCTTGGGGCGAAATTTTCATAAACTGGCTCAAATCAATATATTTCGGCTCTTCATTGGTTTGAATGGAAGAGGCATCTTCACGTTTCACAGTAGTATCGACAAGGAATGATTCGAACCTGTATTGTGTGTTGATTTCTATGGGTTTAGAAGCTTTCACAACATCTATTCACTATTTTATTGCATGTATTTGTTTTGTAACTACACCGAGAATCTTAAATTCGATAAAGGGGTCGATTCTAAGTGGAAGAGTTGCGCCTTCATAGTTTTGGAGGTATTCTCCGTTGCTGTCATTATGATACACTTTTACTGAGCGGTTGCCCGATACTTCGGTAACAACGTAATCCATGTCTTTCGGTAATCGCGAAGAATCGACAACCAAGATGTCGCCGTCGGCAAAAATCGAGTCTTCGTCGGCGCTGCAGCGGACTTGAGCGAAAAATGTCGAATTCGGATGTTCGACCAAATATTCGTTCAAATCTATTTCTTTGTCGACACCTTCGTCTACTGCGTATGGGATTCCGGCTGCCACAGACATTGTAAACAGAGGGATTCTACATCCCGAGGTTGTTCGCGGCGAAAATAATGAAAGCTCAACCATGTTTCATATTCCTTGAAAAAGGAAACAAAAATAATATTATTTAATATTCAGAAAGGAGTATGGCTCCTCTTTATTCATTTCTGTTGTTAATCATATATGTATAAACAGAAATAAGCGCTGCTGTTCATCATGCAAATCTACATTTTTTCATGATAGAATAGAAATCTTTTTTTTTCTAAAGCTTAAGAAAAAAACTGGATATTGCCATAAATAATTAAAATTTGTTGCTGCACAAAATATTGAATATTTCCGTCTTAAATATAAAGTTGTTACAATTCAGTAATAGGCTCTGATTCAATATTATTTACTCTAAATTATAACGTTAAATATCAGTTACAAAATTCTAACACTAATAATAATTATTTATAACCGAAAAAAGTAATCAAATTATCATGTTCAATACCAAGATTCAATTTACACCTCAAAACAAGAAAAGTAACACGCATTTGCTACTCGGTATACTCGGCACTTTAGCAATTTTCCTTTTCTATCAAATTGGCGGCGCAATCACAACGGAATTTTTCATTGGCAATGAGAACTACACAGAGAATTCCGATACATTTATTATTCTCCAATGCATTTCCCAGATACTATTTATGCTAATTCCGACAGCGCTAATATCGAAATTTTCAGCCTTGCCGGCTAAGGAACTTTTCCGGTTAAAGAAATTCCCGAAATACTCCGTTGTAATTTACTCGTTGCTTGGCGTTGTTGCAATTCAAATATTATCAATAGGTTGGCAATCATTTCAAGAATATTTGATTCCCGCTACAATAAAATATGAATGGGAAAGCTTGAAAAAAATATTTGACGACATATATTCCATCTTTTCTGACGGAAGCAGTATTGGCGTAATTGCAAGAAACCTCGTTGCGGCTGCCGTCATACCTGCTTTGGCGGAAGAGTTCCTATTCCGCGGTTTTCTGCAGCGCTCGCTCGAAGAAAGAATCAAACCGGCAAACGCTATTTTACTTACGGGAGTAATCTTCGGATTTATACATTTCAATCCAACATCAGTAGTTCCATTGATAATTTTCGGAGTATTCCTTGGACTGACGGCTTGGGCTGGCGGCACGATATGGTTACCGGCGCTACTTCATTTCATCAACAATGCCTTTGCAATCTATGTTCTGATAATTGAAAAAAATGAAATAATAAGCGCTACCGAAGACTATTTACCGCTGCTGCCGGCAGTGTTGTTACTATTCGGCGGCGGCGCTTTAGTTACGCTTAGCGCATTTTTCCTTATTAAGGAAACAAATATTAATATCTTGCAAGCAAAGTAATTTATTTGTAAATCCCCTTGTTAAGGCTCGCTCAGGAATTACACCACTATTGTAATTGAACACTTCAAGCTAACAAAAAATTCATCCGATGATTTATTTTTCATCGGATGAATACTATTAAATATTACACATTAAACTCCGAAAGGCACTCCCTCAGCGCCGCAACATACTCATCAACCTCAGTTTTCCCTGCAATAAGCGGCGGCACTATCCGCAAAATATAGCCCGAGGCGGCATTTGCAATCACTCCGCGCTCGAGCATCGCTTCGACCAACTTGGCCGCGTCGAAAGTCAGCAGCAAACCCTGCATCAGCCCGCGTCCTCGCGCTTCAGCAACCAATTCGGGAAATTCCAGTTTTACGTCATGTAGTTTTTTTGCCAAATAATCGCCGGTCTCGACAACATTTGCCATAACGCCGCTTTCAAGCTCTTCCAGCACGACAAGACCTGCAGCGCAGGCTACGGCATTGCCGCCGTAAGTTGTGCCGTGATTGCCTTTTTCCCAAACATTAGCCAGCGATTCGCGCGCAACGATTGCCCCGAGCGGCAATCCGCCGCCGATACCCTTTGCCATTGTCGCAACGTCGGGCTCGACGCTGTAATGCTCGAAGCAAAACAGCTTACCGGTGCGTCCTGTGCCGGCTTGGATTTCGTCGGCGATGACGAGGAAGTTGTGTTTGGAGCGCAATTCGAAAATTTTATCGACAAACTCTTGTGTGGCAGATGTTATTCCGCCTTCACCCTGCAAGAATTCGAGTATGACGGCGGTTGTTTTCTCGTTAACCCTTGCTTCAAGCGCTTTGGGGTCGTTGTAGGGCAGTACGTACATATTATCGAGATAAGGACCCATTTTATCCTTATAAAGCGGTTTGTCCATGAGCGACAGCGCTCCGTAGGTGCGACCGTGGAAACCGCCGCTGAAGGCGATAATATCTGTCTTGCCATGCGTCGAACCCCAGCGGCGAACAAGCTTTATTGCCCCTTCAACTGC
>CAYLSY010000044.1:9240-11458 GCA_964386275.1 uncultured Hyphomicrobiales bacterium | reverse complement strand
ATGATACCTATGCAAGTATAGTATCGCATGATATATATTACTATGATTTCAAAGGAAATTTATCAGAGCATGTTCACTTGGTCGACAACGAAACACTCGAATATCGAGAAGTTCATTACTACAATCACAAGAATCAAAAAATCGAAACTCAATGGCTGGATTCATTGGACAGGATTGACACTCGAGGCTACTTTGTATTCGACGACAAAGGCAATCAAGTCGAGGAAATCTGGTGCAAAAACGATTCGATTTTCCTTGACCGTTGGACATCCCGGTATGACAAGTATGGCAATCAAGTAAGCCAAATCTGGTATAACGAAGACGGCAGTTTC
This sequence comes from uncultured Hyphomicrobiales bacterium, assembly GCA_964386275.1. GTDB lineage: Bacteria > Bacteroidota > Ignavibacteria > Kapaibacteriales > UBA2268 > CAYLSY01. The sequence goes on along the minus strand of CAYLSY010000044.1, from coordinate 11,126 downwards.
GACCGTCGCTGGTATGCTAAATATAACGAGCATGGCAGGCAAGTCGATTTGAAGTGGTTCAAATCCGAAGATTTCATCGAAGCAAAACGTTTAACAAAATTCGACAACAAAGGAAATTTACTCGAGCATATTGTCTACGACTCTTTGAACCGGGTTTTCGAGATGTGGAAGTATAAATATGATGAACTTGGTCGGCGTTCGAGAATTTCAAGATATAACAGCGATACTTCGCTTGCCCAAAAGTGGACGCTTAAATACGACAGAAAGAATAGAATCATAGAATATGCCGTCTTTAATTCGCTTGCCTTGTTAGAATACAAAGAGGAATACGATTACGACAAATCGGACAGAATCATCCAAAAGCGCAGGTTTGATTGCAACGAAGAAATAGAATCTGTTGTTAAATCCGTCTATAATGAGCAAAATCAATTAATCGAAGAAGTTACCGAAGACGACGAGAGTGGCGTTATCCAAAAATATATTGCCGTTTTCAATGAACTTGGTTTGAAGGAAGAAGAGATTTGGTTCAACAACCTTGGCGAACCAGAAAAAAAGTTTAAATATATTTATGAGTTTTATTAAAAATAATTCAGAAATATATTTGATTTTATTCTCTTTATTATTAACTTTACATCATCTTACCTTATACAATATTTGGGAGTGATGATGAGAAACTTTTTCTTTTATCCCATCTTGCTATTCTTAGCTTTCCAACAGGTTTTTTCGGATGTTAATAATGCCGTGGCAAATATGTCCGGCTGTGGACTAGCGATGATACACAAATCCGCAATGATTACCACAAGATACACTCCGGCTCCTGGCGCCGGATTGCCGGTTACCTTTAATATTTCTGAACTGCCTTCTGATTGTTACAGAATTGAAGCGGCATATCTTTGGTCTGTCTTATCATACACCGGCGACACACCCGACCCGATTACCTATTTTGTTACAAATCCAGAAGGCGCTTCGGCTGGGTTCGATGCTATAAAAGTGGGACAAGGCATCGAAAAATGTTGGGAAGAAACCGGCACTCGCGGCTACAGAGCCGATATTACAAACATCATTTCCGGAAATGGCAATTATCTTGTCAATGCCAATTCCGGAATATGGGCAATGGACGGCATTACAATGATTATTCTTTACTCTGATTTAACCGCTGCCTTCGAAGGACATTTTCTGGCATACGACGGCTTGATTACAAATCACGGCGGCTCGTCGTCGACTGATGTAACCGGATTGAATGTTTGCGAAAACACAAGCGATGCGGTTTCTTTTTTCATTCTATCCGATATACAGAATAACATACATTCAAGCTTCTCTGTCAATATTAATGGTGTTAATCATAGTTTTAATTCGAATTTCTGGAATTCGGAGTTGGTTCCGATTTCTCTTTCGACAACTAATTCGAGTATAAATCTGCAATTAAGCAATCTCGGAACCGATTGCTATTCATGGCTTTTAGTTGGCACATATTTTAGGACACAAACGTGCCGGAATTGTCCTTTAAGGCTTGATGTTAACGCTACAGCCAACCATAATATTGTATGTCGTGGCGACGAAGTTATTTTAAATGGCGAAGGCGGAGCAAGCTACTCTTGGACTTCTTTACCTGCTGGTTTCAGTTCTATTTCCAAAAGTCCATTGGTATATCCAACGGAAAAGACCCGGTATATAGTCCAAGCAACTTCTGCCGACGGTTGCATTATGGGCTGGGATACAGTCGAAGTTGATGTTTTCGCTCAGCCGATTGCAGACGCAGGGCAGCATGCTGCTATTTGCATCGGCACATCAGCTACTATTGGCAATACTGCGTCTAACGGCACTCCGCCTTATTCATACTCATGGTCGCCTGCTGAAGGCTTGAGCGCAACGAATTTAGCGGTTGT
>CAYLSY010000044.1:0-9140 GCA_964386275.1 uncultured Hyphomicrobiales bacterium | reverse complement strand
CCTGCTGAAGGCTTGAGCGCAACGAATTTAGCGGTTGTCAACGCTAATCCTACTATATCAAGAATGTATTATCAAACCGTAACCGATGCTAACGGCTGTGTATCGACCGATTCGGTATTTGTGCTGGTTCATCAATTGCCCGAACCGGTTATTGTCTCGGATGGGCCAACAACGTTTTGCTCTTGCGACAGCGTTAGGTTAAGCGTTGAAATTCCTTATCCTGCATATTTATGGTCGACAGGCGAAACAACAAGAGATATTACAATTAGGCTGCCGGGTTCTTATTCTGTTACTGTTACAGATGAATTCGGCTGTGTCAATACATCGCCTCCAATTGTGATAACTGTTGTTTATCCTCAAACCCAAGCTGTTCTTGGCAGCAACAAAGCCTTGCTTGCCAACGGCGAAACTGTGGAAATTCCGCTTTATCTTAGAAATGCGACTGACCTTGATTTTTGCAATAACTACAATTGGCGAGCAGTTATTGGAGTAACGAAGAATACGCTTTATCCGGTTCTCGGAACCGCAAAAGGCACAATTGTTGATGGTTTGCGTTATATTGAAGCAACCGGCGTTCGTAACTCTGCCAATGATACATTGACAAAATTTTATTTTTCTGCCTTGCTCGGCGACACAATCGGCGCTGAGCTTCAAATTGTAAGTTTCGAATGGCTCGATTGTCCGTTTAATGTACCAACCTTTGGCACGGGGATTGGTTTGAGCGATATTTGCTATCAGGGCGGCTCGCCAAGACTGATTATCAGTAATTCTCCGCTTAGTATTATCATTTCGCCTAATCCGATGGAGGAAGACGGCGAAGTATGGTACTTTTCTTTGTTCGATATGACTATTAACGTATATATAAAAAATACTCTGGGCGAAACTATAAGCGCTACAACGGTATATAGAATTAAAAAAGGTATAACTGTTTTAAAGATAGATATTTCCAATTTACCGTGCGGAACATATTTCTTGGTTGCCGATTGTGAATATGGTGTTTTTTCAACTCAATTCGAGGTTGTAAAATGAAAAAAACAATAGTCTTTGTATTTTATCTAGCAATGACTTGCTTGTTAACTAATTCCCTATTCAGCGAGGACAAACCGGAAACAAGAATCGGTCTTTTCGGCGCATTCAATTTCAATAACCATAGCTTGGATGTCAAGAATCTTGCCCTAGTGCCTTGCTGCGGTTCCGGATGGACAAAAGGCGACGGCACAGGATTCACATTAGGAGCATTATTTTCAACTCCTATTAACAAGACATTTCTGCTCGATTTACGTCTTGCCTATGTTACTCGCGATGGTTTAATGGAAACCGACGAGCAAAAAGCATTCGGAGTAAACGGCGACAGCGTGGCAGGAACAATCAGGCACAGCCTTGATGCGGCAATTTCTACATTCGGATTGGAAGCCATTTTAGGAATTTTCCCATTTAAGGATTTTCGTATTAATCTTGGTTATCGTATAGCTTTCTATACCCAAGCTAATTATGACCAGAAAGAAAGAATAATCAATCCAACTAACGTATATTACCCAAACGGCTCACGAGAATGGCTGCACAGCTCAGGCAAAATACCTAATATTAGCCATGTGGAAGCCACTTTTCTTGCCGGTGTGAGCTATGATATTCCGCTCGACAGCGACCGGAAATGGCTTTTGTCGCCGGAATGTTGGCTGGATTTGGGGCTATTGCATTTAATCGAGAATCAGAATTGGAAAATAACGGCTTTTAGATTTGGTTTAGCTCTTAAATATCGGCTTTTCGACGAATTTGCACCATCTAAACCGCTTAAATCTCGAATTATTCCTAATGTTGCAGCTTTTGGTTTGCTCGACGATTCTGTTGAAACAAATATTGCGCGATTCAGAGTCGAAGAATTCCTTTCGAACAACGTAAAGCCGCTGTTGACATATGTCTTCTTCGACCAAGCCTCATCAAAAATACCGGAACGCTATAAAGCGCTCTCGAAAGAACAAGCAGCTCGCTTCACAATTGATGATGTTCACGAACTGACGACTATGGAAACCTATTATCACGTTCTTAATATAATCGGTCGCCGTATGATTGATTACCCCGATGCTAAAATCACTATTGAGGGCTGCACTTCGAACGAAGGCGTTGAAAAAAGCAATTACTCTTTGGCAGAAGACCGCGCCCGGCAGGTTAGAAATTATTTGGAACAGGTTTGGGGAATATCACCGGACAGGATGCTGCTTTCCAAGCGCTTGCTGCCTCAGGAGCCATCGAATATCAATGAAGCTGACGGTATTGAAGAGAACCGGCGAGTTGAAATTACAGCAAACAAATGGGAAATAATTGCGCCTATTGTTACAATCGATACTTTTCGCCAAACTAATCCTCCGGCAATTCGATTTAAACCGAATATTTATTCAGAATGTCCGGTTACCCGCTGGGCTATTTATGCCGCACAAGACGGGATAATCTTGAAATCAATCAATGGATTAGGAGCAGAGCCACAAAAAGTTGATTGGAGAATTTATTTAAACGACGAAACAATACCCGAAAAGGAAGGTTTTATAAACTATAAGATTGTTGCGGATAATGAATGCGGTGAAAGCGGAGAATCCGAATGGCACACGCTTCCGGTTGAACAAATCACAATTCGCCAAAAACGCCGTGATCGAATAAAAGACAAATATATTGACCGTTACAGCCTGCTGCTTTTTAGCTTCGACAAGGCAGAAATCAGCTATTATAACTCATTGGTTGTCGATATGATAAAATCTCGTATGAAACCTGAATCCGAGATGAAAATCAGCGGACACACCGATAGACTTGGCGATGCGGCATATAATAAAAGACTATCAAAAGAACGCGCTGAAGCAGCAGCCGCACAATTTAAGGAATATCGGAGAAAAGTAAACGGTTACGGCGAAGAAGAGTTGATATACAACAACGATTTTCCCGAAGGCCGCTTCTATTGCCGCAGGGTGGATATCGTAGTTGAAACTCCGATAGAGGATTAACAGCATTACTCATCCGATGACTAAGTAAGTCATCGGATGAGTTTTATGATATTTACAAATGAGGCGCCGGTTTTCCGGTAATAGCTTCTATCGCTTTTTTAAACAAGGCGATATTTTCAGGAGAATCCGGCTCCATAGCCGCTTTTGTGGAAGGAATTTTTGTTTCGGCTGCTAATTTCATTTGTCCTTGCAATCCGAGTGTATCCTTTGCATATTTATAATATAACATTAATTTTTCTGCCATGGCTCGTTACTCCTTTCCAAATACTTTATAGGCTTCGTAATATGGCTTAACTTCCTCTCCCCATTCAGCAAGCGGCTTTAAGAGCCATTCGCAATGCGGGTCGCCCATTCCGACACAGATTGGTTCGATGCCGATTATTAGTTTTCCAAAGAAAGCCGTACACCAGCCCGAAGCATATCCCATAAGCGACCAGCAGACAGGCTCGGTGGATTTATGATTATACGACAAATGCTGTTCAGCCTCGTATGAATTCGACCAAACGCCCGTAAAGAAGAATTCTCCGGTCTCTCGATTAAATCTTAGTTCTTTTGGAGTAGCTTGGACAATACCTTCATATGTGTGAATAACAGGATCGGAAGCGAGCAAATCAATTTCCGAATCGAATTCGTAACTGATTTTCATTTGCATGAAATCAGCATAGCCGTTCTGGAAGCCGAATTTCAGGAAAAAGGAACGAGCTTTTCCCATACCGAGTTCATCGATTAAATTCTGCCTGAGCAATCCGATTGCATTGGCGTCGAATAAAACAAGCCGGCTATCGCGAAAGGTCGTTATGCCGGTTTCCAAGCTGAATTTAATCTCTTTGGAAAGGTTGAAATCTGTAGCTTTCATTTTGCACCTATATTGGGTGAAAAAATTGTTGTAAAATGAAAATAAATGTTTTTTTCGAATTATGCAAGAAAAAAAATGACATAACATATATTCTATTTAACAACTTATGATTACAGAAATCAAATTGAAAAAGCAAAGTTTAGCATTTTATAAACAAGCCGTGCAACTGTTAAATCAGGATGGTGAAGAGCTGCTATGGGAGCGAGTTCAACAACATCGAATCCGATAATTTTTTTATTTTGGCGATTGATTTCGCGAAAAATATCAAGTGTTTCGCTATATAAAAAGCCATCTGGTTCAGGAGTGCCGGTTGCAGGCATAATAGCCGGGTCGAAATAATCGACATCGAAAGTAATATATATTTGATTACCGAGCGTGTCGACCACGGCTTTTTGCCAGTTTTCTCCATGCAATTTTCTTCGTATTGCCGACGAGTAAAACGTTTTGATTCCATTATTCTTGATAAATCTTGATTCTTCGACGCACTGGGCGCGAATTCCAACTTGAGTAATACGTTCGTTCGGAAAGAATTCTGCGACACGAGCCATAAAACTTGCATGAGAATATTTCGAATCCTCGTATTCATCACGCAAATCCGAGTGCGCATCGAAATGTAAAATGCACATATCGGGGTAATGCTTGTAATGAGCAGCGATCGGAGCAATCGAAATAGTGTGTTCACCTCCGAGAGTAACGCAAAACTTACCGTTTGCAAGAACTTCACAGACTTGATTTTCGATAACTTTCAACGCTTCGCTGTCAATTTTTCCATTGAAACCTATTGGTTCGAGCGTAGCAATGCCTTGCTCGAAACACAGCTCCCTATCGAACTCGTCATCATAGAACTCTACATAAGCTGAAGCTTCTAGTATCGCTTGCGGAGCGTCTGCAGCGCCTTTGCCATAACTTGTGCTGTGTTCATAAGGCGCGGATATAATTGCAATTTCTGAATTTTCAAAGTTTGAGTACCGCTCTTCGATTGCAAGGAAATTCTGTGTTGAGTCAAGTGTTTTCATAATAAGTGTTGTTTAGTAATAAAAAGGCTGCTCGTATTAAGAGAATTGATGTTTTTAAATTCATTGTTATTTGGACGAAAATTCGTAGGAATAATTGGATGAACCGGATTTTTTTAAGGAGCCAGTTGAAAAACTCGCATAATCAAGCGAAGTTTTCCTGAACAAAGACAGTAATAAATTTTTCATTTATTTCCTTCAAATTCACAAATCTTTCGTAATTTAGTACTTTGCAATAAAATCAATTTTGATTAACAATAAATATACCATTTAACGTTTCAGGAGTATAATTGATGAGTAACAAAGTATTCGCAACTATCGACGGCAACGAAGCCGCCGCCTATGTTGCATATCGTGTGAACGAAGTATGCGCGATTTATCCCATCACCCCATCATCGAACATGGGCGAATGGGCTGACGAATGGGCTTCGAAAGGCTACAAAAACATCTGGGGCAACGTTCCGACGGTTTGCGAAATGCAAAGCGAAGGCGGCGCTGCTGGCGCAGTGCATGGTTCGCTTCAAGCGGGCGCATTGACAACAACTTTTACAGCTTCGCAGGGTCTCCTGCTTAAAATACCTAATATGTTCAAAATTGCCGGCGAATTGACATCGACGGTCTTCAACATCACCGCCCGCGCGATTGCAACGCACGCTTTATCAATTTTCGGCGACCATTCGGACGTAATGGCTGCCCGCACGACCGGTTTTGCCTTGCTTTCGGCTGCTTCGGTGCAGGAAGTTATGGACTTTGCGCTCGTCGCTCAAGCCTCGACTCTTGAAGCGCGTGTGCCGTTTTTGTTCTATTTCGACGGTTTCCGCACATCGCACGAAGAATCGAAAATCGAATTGATTCCCGACGACATTATGCGCGAAATGATTAACGACGATTTGGTGAAGGCTCATCGCGAGCGCGCTTTGTCGCCAGAACACCCTGTTATGCGCGGCACTGCTCAAAACCCTGACGTTTTCTTCCAAAATCGCGAGACAATGAACAAGTATTATACCGATTGTCCGGCTATTGTTCAAAAGCAATTCGACAAACTGGCGAAACTAATCGGCAGACAATATAAGATTTACGAATATCACGGCGCGCCCGACGCCGAGCGCGTAATCGTTTTAATGGGTTCTGGCTGCGAAGCCGCCCACGAAACAGTCGATTACTTACTCGAAAAAGGCGAAAAAGTCGGCTTATTAAAAGTCCGCCTTTATCGTCCGTTCGACGTGAAACTCTTCATGGAAGCGCTTCCGGCAACAACGAAAACTATCGCCGTTTTAGACCGCACCAAAGAACCCGGCGCAGCCGGCGAACCAATGTTCCTCGATACAGTTTATGCCCTGCACGAAGGCTTGGAACTCGGCTACGGCAGCTTGAAAACGATGCCAAAAGTCGTCGGCGGACGCTATGGTTTATCCTGTAAGGAATTTACTCCGGCAATGGTCAAAGGCGTATTCGATAACATCGCAAAACCCCAGCCGAAGAACCATTTTACAGTTGGTATCAATGAAGACGTTACCAACACAAGCATTGATTTCGACCCCGATTTCAGCGTTGAACCTGATAATGTCGTTCGCGCCTTGTTTTATGGACTTGGCTCCGATGGCACAGTCGGCGCTAACAAGAACTCAATCAAAATCATCGGCGAAAACACCGAAAACTATGCGCAAGGCTACTATGTTTACGATTCGAAGAAAGCTGGAACTCTGACGGTATCTCACCTGCGTTTCGGACCCAAACCGATTCGCTCGACTTATCTAATTTCGAAGGCAAACTTTGTCGGCTGCCACCAGACAGTATTTCTCGAAAAATACGACATGCTGAAAAACTTGCAAAAGGGCGGCACATTCCTTGTCAATACTCCATGGTCGAAAGACGAACTGTGGTCGCATTTGCCTAAATCGGTTCAGCAGACGATTATCGATAAAAAAATTCGCTTGTTTACAATCGACGCCCAAAGCGTAGCCGAAAAGAGCGGCATGGGACGCCGTATCAATACCGTTATGCAAGTATGTTTCTTTGCAATTTCGGGCGTTTTACCTCGCGAAGAGGCAATTCAAGCCATTAAAGAATCCATCCGCAAAACTTACGGCAAAAAAGGCGACGAAATCGTCAATATGAACCTCAAAGCCGTTGATAATACTTTGGAAAATCTTTACGAAGTCGAAGTGCCTGCACAAGCTACAAGCACATTCGACGTTCCGCCGCCTGTCCCGGAAAATGCTCCCGAATTTGTCAAGAAGGTCATCGGCGAAATCATTGCCTACCGCGGCGACAATTTGCCATCGAGCCTTTTCCCGCAAGACGGAACTTGGCCAACAGGCACTACGCAATACGAAAAACGTAATATTGCGCTCGAACTTCCGGTTTGGGATATGGATATTTGCATCCAATGCGGCAAGTGCGCAATGGTTTGCCCACACGCTTCGATTCGCATCAAAGCTTATGAAGAGAAGTATTTGCAAGGCGCTCCCGAAACATTTAAGAGCTGCGATTGCTCCGATAAAGATTTCAAGGGTATGAAATACTCGATTCAAGTTGCGCCGGAAGATTGCACAGGCTGCGGAGTTTGCGTCGAGGTTTGCCCGGTCAAGAACAAAACCAATCCGAGCTTGAAGGCTCTCAACATGGCGCCTCAAATGCCCTTGCGCGAGCCGGAAAAGAAGAATTGGGAATTTTTCTTGACAATACCGGAAATGGACCGTTCGAAACTGAAAGTAACATCGATTCGCCAGCAGCAAATGCAGCAGCCGTTGTTCGAGTTTTCGGGCGCTTGCGCTGGCTGCGGCGAAACACCTTATGTTAAGCTGCTTACGCAGTTGTTTGGCAACCGCGCCATCATCGGCAACGCAACGGGCTGCTCGTCAATTTACGGCGGCAACCTGCCGACAGCGCCTTATTGCAAAGACGCGACAGGACGCGGACCTGCATGGTCGAACTCCTTGTTCGAAGATAATGCCGAATTTGCTCTCGGTTTCCGACTTGCCATTGACAAGCAATTTGAAATCGCTTCTGGTTTGCTACGTGGATTGGCGGCACAAGTCGGCGAAACACTGGCAAATGAAATCTTGAATGCCCGTCAAATCGAGGAAATGGAAATTATCGAGCAGCGCAAGCGAGTTGAAATCTTGAAAGAAAAACTTGCTACTATAAATACGTATGAAGCAAAGCGCTTGCTTACGGTTGCCGATTACCTCGTCAAAAAAAGCGTTTGGGCAGTCGGAGGCGACGGCTGGGCTTATGATATCGGCTATGGCGGCTTAGACCACGTGCTGGCAAGCGGTAAAAATGTCAATATCTTAGTGCTTGACACCGAAGTGTATTCGAATACAGGCGGTCAGACATCGAAATCGACTCCGCTTTCGGCTGTCGCAAAATTTGCCGCTGGCGGCAAACCGACAAAGAAGAAAGACTTGGGCTTGATGGCAATGTCATATGGCACAGTCTATGTAGCGGCAGTCTCATTGGGAGCAAAAGACGACCAAACGCTGCGAGCATTCATCGAAGCCGAAGCCTACGAAGGACCTTCGATTATCATTGCCTACAGCCATTGTATTGCGCATGGAATCGACATGAATTCTCCGCTCAATCAGCATAAACTTGCAGTTGATTCGGGTCAATGGCTGCTTTATCGCTACAATCCCGACAAATTGACAGCCGGCGAAAACCCGCTTTCGCTCGATTCGAAGCAGCCTAAGATTCCGGTATCTCAATATTTGAACAGCGAAAACCGCTTTAAGATGCTCACCAAGAGCAAACCCGAAGTCGCTGCCGAACTCTTTAAGCAAGCTCAAATCGATGTCGACACCCGCTATGCTTACTATAAATACCTTGCAGAGCGGAAATTTGGCGAATAGTTGCTCAGACTCATCCGATGGCTTGTAAGTCATCGGATGAGGAATTCGACAACATCATTTTTTAGTATTTAGTATTAAAAAGTGGTTTGCCGTTTCTTCAAGTTTAAACTTTACTAATAATAAGCAATATGAAACATATAGAATAATCTCTTTTTTAATTGTGTAGTTCTAAATACTTATATTATCAATCCTTATAAGAAAATTAAATCAATTGGATTTCTAAGATATTATTATCAGGAAAATTAGAAATTAAAATAAAAATAATATTATATTTCACGGAGTAAAAATGGATTTAAAAACCAAATATTTAGGCATGACGCTTCGCAGTCCGTTGGTAGTTGCGGCTTCTCCGGTATCCGAAGATGCATCGAACATCAAAAAACTCGAAGATGCCGGCGCAGCGGCGATTGTACTTCACTCGCTATTC
>CAYLSY010000043.1:9312-11483 GCA_964386275.1 uncultured Hyphomicrobiales bacterium | reverse complement strand
AAATGATGGAGATAAAATATGCAATCGGCAACAAAACCCTATATTAAATTATTTGTATTAATATTTTCAATAATTTCATTAGCTTTCATGGCTTGCGACCAAGTCAACGATTCTTACCTGAAAAATAAGAGCGTTGACCCAGTGGACACAACCAAACTGCTAAAGAAAGTGTTGCTCGAAGACTTTACAGCTCATCGCTGCGGTTATTGTCCCGAAGGAGGCGCTATTGCCAAGGCTTTAGCCGAAGAATCCGATGGACAATTAATCGTCATGGCTATACATTCCGGCAGCCTTGCCGAACCGAAAGGAACACATAAGTATGATTTCCGCACTCCCGAAGGTACGGAACTATACACATATTTCGGAAATCCTTCGCAGCCGAAAGGTTTGGTCAATCGCAAGGAATATAACGGAAACCTGCTTTTGGAGCGAAACGAATGGGAAAGCGCATACAATGTGATTAAAAACGAAGAAGCTGATATGAAAATCACTATTGAACCGGCTTATAACCAAACGACAAGAAAAATCGACGTAAGTATTAAAGTAAACTATTTAAAGGCAGGAACGACAAATCACCACCTTTGCGCTTTCATCGTCGAAGACAGCATAGTCAAATATCAACTGGATTATAACCATACTCCAAATGATATCGAGGATTATGTTCACAACCATGTGCTGCGTTATGCTTTTGCTGGAACATGGGGCGAGCAACTCAGCGTTTCGGATATTGCATCAGGCGCTGAAATTACCAAGCAATATAGCTACACAATCCCCGAAACCAGTGATTGGCGACCCGAAAAGCTTAGAATTATTGCCTATGTTCATGACAAGGGTGCAAGCCAAGAAATTCTTCAAGTTGAAGAAAAAGAATTATTTAAATAAAAAGAAAATGCTTTGTCCTGTTTGTTTATCGGAAATTCAAGATTACTCAACTCTTTGCCCTGTATGCGGAGCTGCTGTTGAGCCTATTTCCATATCCGAAAAACGCTTGCCTTGGGCGCTAGTATATACTACCAATACAACATTCGAAGCAGAAATGTTCAAAGCAAATTTGGAAAGCGCCGGAATCCCCACACAAATTCTTTCGCAAGTCGATACAACGCGTATGTTTACGGTCGGCGAACTGGCAATAGTAAAGATATATGTTCTTAGCCCTTATGTCGCCGATGCTATGCAGATAATCGAGGCAATAGAAAGAGGGGAAGAGTGAACCTTGAAAAGGCTCATCCGATGATTTACGCGAATCATCGGATGAGTATAATACTTATTAGATGAGCAATTACTCAATAATCAGACGCTGCACCGCTTGTTCGCCTTCTTGTGTTTTAACTACAACAAGATAAATGCCAGCTGGAATGCTCTCAATTTTCAGATTTTCCTTGACATAACCGGCGTTATGTTGAACATTTTGAGACAAATCGGCAATCATTCTGCCAGATAAATCATGTATCGAAATAGTAACGGTTCTCGGTTTCGTTAAGTTGTATTCAATATTAACGTTGTTTGATGCAGGATTCGGGTAAACGGCAAGGTTCTCGACCGCTCCGCTGCAAGAGCGCCATACGTCCATATATGACTCGTCCGGCTCGACAGGTATTTCGCTGCAATCGAGAGAGTTATTTCTTAGCAAGGCATTGACTTCGGGCATTATTCTTCTGCGAATTTCCGGAGGTAAGCTGAGCAAAACATCTTCAGATGGTTCATACCAAAAGATGTAGGTACGGCAAGCTTTGTCATTGGGACATGGCACGCTTATCCTAAGAGGAATCAGCTTATTTACAAGAAAATAACTATCCGGTTCTATTAATTCTTCGCAATTTAAGTGCTGTTCGAGCAATGCAAGGTCGTTATGGAAATCGTCGATTTTTATGCATGCAAAATGCGGCAAGGCATCGACGAGGTCGGTTTCTACATCAATAATATGGTCGTTGAGGTTATCTAAGTTATTATTCAAAATAGTATTATTCAACGAAGACACTTTGGATTTGATTACAGAGAACCTTACGACACTTGCTGAATCGGGTTGATAGAAAGAACCATCGATTTCGAACAGCGAGTCTTCATTAATTTCAAATTGTTTGAAATACTCCTCGAAATTTTGGAAATAAGGAGAGTATTTCAAGCTGTCGAAATAGTTTTCAAAATCAAAAGATACTTTCAAGCTGTCGAAA
>CAYLSY010000043.1:0-9212 GCA_964386275.1 uncultured Hyphomicrobiales bacterium | reverse complement strand
GTTTTCAAAATCAAAAGATACTTTCAAGCTGTCGAAATAGTTTTCAAAATCAAAAAGGCTGTCTGAAAAATATTTTTCAATATCAGGATTCCAGTATTTATCCAGCACACCGGAATTATTTGAATCAAAATAAAACTGGTTAAGCCCATTGTAGTCAGACGAATCATCGGAGTAGACTCTAATATTACCATTGGATATTTCAATTCTCGGAGTGCAATTATGGATAGGCGAAACATCCTGAGAAGTCGCAATAATTGTAGTATCGCCGTTATTGATTATTATTGTCGAGTTAATAGTAGAGTTGTTATCATTTATTATAACATTATGCGAGAATCTTAATGTGGAATCGATGATTGTCTTGTAATTGTCTTTATCATTGAATATGAAGGTCTTATTGTGGTTGTTTTTCTTGAAAAACTCAGAATTAAGAGTGTCCACCCTAAAAGCATTCGGATACTTCTTCATCTTCGAGTTAAGAATTGAATCCATTTTTGCTTTATTATATTTCTTGCAGTTGTCGTTGGCATTTTTAACTTGGTTAACGCCCAATTTAATTTTTGGGTTAACGTTTGTAAGATTGATATTCGTATTATCAATCGTGTTAACATTCGAACTAACGGAAATGCTTATGTCATCGTTGCCGTCGTTGTTCGAACTGAAAATACAAGTGCGAATCAAGCTAAAATCGTCTTTATCGCTGAAGAGTCCGATTTTCTTTGTGCCGGTTTCGTCGGTAACAAATCGTGGAACAGGCGCTGATTTCAGTTTGGAATCGAGTGTTTCATTGTTCATTTCGATGTTGCCATTGCTCATATTGACGACAATAGCCCTGTCGTTGCCTTTAACTGCAGGGAACTTGACAGAGCAATTGTTTTCGATTTCAATACCCAAGGCTTCAAGTTCTTCTGCGCTAATATCAATGGCATTAACGCCTTTTACATCGACTTTTTCATCGGGTTGTTTTCTTTGATTCCTTTGCGGCACTTCTGGATTGACTTTAATAGTGAATACTTTAATCTGAGATTGCTGGCTTTGTTCCTCGTCGTCATTAGATAGAACAACTGTACCGCTAAATTTTTTCTGAGGTTCAGAAGTCTGTTCGTTGGGGAGGTGGGGCTGCCGAGGCTCTTCGAGGACAACGGTATAATTGTTGTCTGAACTTGCCGGCGCAACATTTTCGAGCGGTTGATTGCTTGCAATGTTCATAAGCGTTACTACTCCTATTGCCGCAGCAATAAAAGCGCTGGTGATAATAGACATTTTTACGGCTCCTTTTTGTTTGTTGAACTTCTTCAAATGTTTTGGAACCGGCTGTGTGAATCCGGAGTTGACAATTGAGTCAAGCTCCTCACCCGAAAAGATTGGGGAGGCTTTGCGGGCTTCTTCGAAATAATTATATAATTCTTTATTGTTCATTATACTTAACCCATATTAATACAACTATATGGATTATTATTAAGTAAAAATTAATAAGTTGATGTCTTACTTGCCTTTACATCTCATCCGGTACTGCCGCAACAGCAATAGTTTTGTTTGCAATGCTTTGGCTGTCCATATGGTAAACGTTGAGTTCGAATGTTTGTAATTCATTTTTATAATTCAGAATCTTATACTTATCGGCGTCAAGGAGTACGGCAAGTTGCTCGCGTCCGCGTTTTAGGCGCGATTTAACTCCCGAAAGAGTTCCTCCTTGAATTTCTCTAATTTCTTCGAGCGAAAAACCAGAAATCTCGAATAAAGCGACGGCTTCTTTTTGCTTTTCAGGCAGCTTGTCCATAGCGGCATACAAGATGTCTACGTCTGCTCGTGCATCTGTCCTTGCGGATTTATCCGGGATTAGCTCTGCCATTTCAATGTTAAAATCAACAAAAAATCGTTTTCTTTTTTTCTGTCTTCGGAAAATCCGTGTGGCAATCGTAAAAACGTAGCTTTTAAAGGATTCTTTCTTTTTCAGCCTTGCGAAACCGTCGATTGCAGCAAGCAAAGTATCGCTAACCAAATCGCGTGCGTCTTCGGTGTTGCGGGTCAAACACCGCGCATAGCGCTGCAACCCTGCTTGCACAGGCTTAAGCAGTTCAAGAAATTCCTTTTGTTGATTAGTGTTGAGCATCGTCTATAAGTCTTAGAAAAACGGATTTGCAAATAATAATCGCATTTTTCCGATATTGACCCTAAAATTCTACAATAAAGGAAAATGAAATAATAAAATTATGTTCATTTCTCTTTAATTTCTCATTGTAAAGGCGTGAAAAGTGGCAATCGCCACTTATTGCATCGTTACTCGGCTAGCGGCGTTTTTTTTCCCGAACGCCGCCAGCATGAGTAATTTTCATGCAACCGTTTTTTTTAAAAAATCGGTGTTCTTTTCCCCAAATTTAGCCGTCTCCAATTAATAAGTGCATAGTAATAAAAAAAAGTTTCAATATTATTCGCTTATAAACCGACATCTTTGAAGTCTTCGAGCATATCGAGACCACGCTGTGCTTTCCGGTCGTTTGGGTCGAGTTCAAGCGCTTTTCGGTAGGATTTGCGGGCATTAAAATTATCGCCTATGTTTGTATAAGCATCACCTAAAAGAGCGTAAGCAGCAGGGCTTTCGGGATTTTTTTCGATTACGGTCAGTAAATTATTTATAGCTTCATTATAATTCCCAAGGCGAATATTTGTTACTCCAAGATGGAAATATGCAATAATGAATTTGGGGCTTTTTTCTGTTACAGCGGTGAAATGCTTCACCGCCTGACGCAGATGCCCGTAATGGTAGTTAAAAATTCCAGCCCAATAATGAGCAATTAAAAACTCGGGGTCGAGTTCCAATACTTTGTTCATACATTCGATGCTTCTTTGGATGCGGACTTGCCGATAATATGCAAGCCCTAAGTCGTACCATGCGGTGGGATATTGAGGCAGTATTTCTATTGCTTTTTCATAACTTGCAACGGCTTCTTCGAGCATTCCGAGACGATAATACACGTTGCCCAAATGCTTGTAAACTATGCCCACACCGGGTTTTTCGGCAATGGCTTTTTTATAGAATTCGATTGCTTCCTCGTATTGGCCATTGGTTTCAGCCTGATAAGCTGCGAGAATATTCGGGTCCTCGGAATCAAAATTCTGTACTGATGCGCCTCTCATAATACCTCGTGATATTAATTTTTGAAAATAAGTTTGATATTTGCAAACTTACTGGTGGCGACAGCCACTTTTCATCTTGGCTTATAATTTACAAAAAAAATTTAAATATTTTTAAATTAAATATTTTTTTGTAATTACATTATAGTTGCGGAACATTTTGCTGTTTAAAGCTGACCGATACAACCTTCGAGACGCCTTCTTCCTCCATGGTAACGCCATAGAGGGTTCCGGCTGCTTCCATTGTTCTTTTGTTGTGGGTAACAACAAGGAACTGGGTATTATTTGCAAAATCCGAAATCAAATTTAAAAACCTGTCGATATTCGTATCGTCGAGCGGCGCATCCACCTCGTCCAAGATACAGAATGGGCTTGGTTTTACAAGGTAAATTGCAAATAGCAGCGCAATGGCAACGAGAGTTTTTTCGCCTGCGGAAAGGCTTTCGATGGCATGCGGCTTCTTGCCGGGGGGCTTTGCGATGATTTCGATGTCAGCTTCGAGCGGCTCGTCTTCGACCAAACGCAATTCGGCATAGCTTTCTTCGCCGAAAAGTTTGATAAACAAATTTTTAAAGTTCTCATTTATTTGATTGAATGTGTCGAGGAACTGCTTTTCGGCTGTCTGATTGATTTCGGTAATCGTTTCCTGCAGTGTTTTTTCGGATTCGACAAGGTCGTTTAATTGAGCGCTGTAAAATTGCAAACGTTGGCTTTGAGTTTCAAATTCCTCCAAAGCCATGAAATTGACATTTCCGAGTTGTGCGAGTTTTTCCTTCAACTTATGAATTTCCGCTTTGTTTGCTTCGCTTGAAAATTCGGTATCCAAGACGATTTCCTTTGTTTCCAACTCGATTTCATGTTGTGAACGAGCCGCTGAGGCGGCTGCGCTCGCAATTAGGCTAGTTTCGTTGATTTTAAGCTCTTTCTGATGCAATGCGTTAATCGTTTTTTCCAATTGTTTTCGCTTTTCTTCGAGTGCTTGAGCATACTGCGTGCTTTGCTCCTGAAGCGATACTACTTGCGAGTGAAGGTATTGGCGATTAGATGTCAATTCCTTCAATTCTTGGTTAGCCTTTTCAATTTCAATCGACAAACGCTCTGCCGCTTCCTTGAAATCGGCTATAAGTTTAGAATTATTGCTGATTTCCTCGTCAAATGATTTGATTTTGCCGACTTCGAAGTCATACTGATTGCCGATACGCTCGATTTCGCGTTTAAGGTTGGAAATATCAGCATCGCAGCGCACAAGCTTCATTTCGATTTCGCGAGCTTCTTCTTTTCGCTGATTGTAAAGGTTTTCGGCATCAAGCAAATAGCTGCGCTGTTCTTCGTAATCGCAGCGCAGTTTTTTCGATTGGGTTTCGAGCTGCTCAATTTGAGCGGCAATCGAAGCAATTTCAGCTTCTAGTGAAGCCTTTTCGCTTCGGAGTTGGATGATATTGTCGTTATGCAGCTTAATCATTCCCGCATCCGAATCACGTTTCGAAAGCAGCTGCTGCAAGCGTTGTTCGGCATCATGTTTGGCATTCTGAGCCTTTTGAACTGAAGCTGATAATTGAGATATGTTGATTGAGCTTTGCTCCCGCTTCAATTCAGTATAATGCAACTCCAAATTTGATAGTTTTGTGCGGATTTCTGAACATTCTTTTTCAAGCTTGCCAATGCGTTCTTTTTTACCGACAAAAATACCTTCAGATTTCACGGCAGAGCCGCCACGAATAGCACCGTCGCTCGAAACGTATTCGCCGTCGAGAGTTACGGCACAATCGGCAACGCCATCAGAAACCACAGTCCATGCTGTTTCCCAGTTATCGACAATGACGGTTCGGTTGAAAGTAAGCCTGAGAAAATTTCTGATTTTATCGTCGCAGCGGACAAGTTCGCTAAGCCAACCCCGCACATTCGTGTGCTGTGGCAGTTCTCCGGGTTCAGCGGCATCAGGTATCATGCTGCGGCAAATGAATACAGCCTTTCCTTTGCCGCTGCCCGTCAGCGCAAGTATTCCCGATGTGGCGTCTTCGCGCGTGTCCACGATAAATGAGCGACTCAAATCGCCGAGAGCTGCTCCCACGGCTATTCGTAAATCTTCGTCGGCGCCGATGCTTTCGGCAAGCGGTATGCGTTCGCCGGAATATGTCCAATTCTTTGAATTAATTAAGTGCTTAACCGTATCCGATGAATCAGTCAGGTTCTTAAGGAATTCGTAAGCCGCTGTTTTTTGGCTGAGCAGATTTTTTTGCTCGGAAATGCTGTTCTGGCTTGCCTCAATTTCGTTCATAAGAACAGTTTGACGGTTGCGGGCATTTTCCAATTCTTTGACCGCTTTTTCTAAGGTATTTTCGAGACTTGAAATATCCGTTTTATGTCTGCTAATCTTGTTTTCGATGTCCGAGTTACCATTTTCAATTGCGGTGATACTTCTTAGTGTTGAATCAATTCTCTGCTCTATCGTCCGTTTTTGGTTTTCCAGCTTTTGAGAAGCTGAATTTGCTGACTTAATCTGGTTTTGCAGGTTGTTCAACTCGTTGCTCGAGCTGCGAAGTGCATCCTGTCTTGTGAGAAATTCAGAATATGCCTCATCGCGCAGACTAACGGCTTCGAGCAATTCCCCTTTTAATTTGCTTCTTTCTTGGTTTAAAACCTCAAGGTTTTCTTCGGCATTAGCTTTAGTAGCAGATAATGTTTCTATTATTGCTAACTTTTCCTTTTTATCTGCCGCTATTCTTTCTTGAGCGGTTAACTTAGACTGAATCTTTTCTGAAGCGACAGCAAGGTCTTTGTTTAACGAGGCAATTGAGGATGTTTTTGCGTTTTCCTCTGCTGCAGCATGCTCATAATTAAGTTCAAGCTCGGCAAGTTTAGTGCGGATTTCGTTTAAAACTTGGCTGCTTTCCTCGAGAGCCGCCACCTGCAAAGAATTTTCCTTTTTAATATCTTGATACTGATTGCACAAATCCTCAAGATTTTGAATTGCCGTGAAATAATCATGCTCGAATTGCTTGATTTCTAATTCCTTCAACTGAGTCAAAAGCTTGTTGTATCGTTGAGTTTTTTGTGCCTGTCGCTGTAGTGATGAAACGTTTTTCTGTATTTCCAGATGAATATCTTTGACTCGAACCAAATCTGATTGCACTGTATCGAGCCGGCGGGCAGCTTCTTTTCGGCGGAGCTTGTATTTATTGACTCCGGCGGCTTCTTCGAGCAAACGTCGGCGTTCTTCGGCTCGTCCGCTCAGTATGGTTTCGACCATTTTTAACTCAATTACCGAATATGAGTCGGCGCCCATGCCGGTATCCATAAACA
Organism: uncultured Hyphomicrobiales bacterium; assembly: GCA_964386275.1. Lineage (GTDB taxonomy): Bacteria > Bacteroidota > Ignavibacteria > Kapaibacteriales > UBA2268 > CAYLSY01. The sequence goes on along the minus strand of CAYLSY010000043.1, from coordinate 2,777 downwards.
AATTGATGATATCTCGCAAGCGGCATTGGGCGTTGTTAATCAGGTATTGACTTTCGCCGCTGCGAAACAACCTGCGTGTTATGACTACTTCTTCGAATTCGATTGGAAGAATTTTCTTGTTATTTTGCACCGTTAGCGATACTTCAGCCATTCCAAGCGGCTTACGAGAAGCGTTTCCATTAAAAATAAGGTTTTCCATCGTGTCGCTTCGCAAAACCGATGGGCGTTGCTCGCCGAGCGCCCAACGTATAGCGTCGACGATGTTGGTTTTACCGCAGCCGTTTGGACCGACAAGCCCCGAAATGCCGTCTGCAAGCTTGAAAAGCGTTTTCTGAGCAAAAGTTTTAAATCCTACAATTTCAAGTTTTGATAGGTACATAATAGTATATTCGTTCGTTTTTATCTGAAAATTCTTCTAAGTCGTTGGCTGCGATATGCGTTAAGCACCAAGCCAACTAAAGTGAGGTTGATAAGGTGGGACGAGCCGCCGTAACTCAAAAACGGTAAGGGTATTCCCATGACCGGCATCAGTCCTATGACCATACCAATATTGATTAGAGTGTGATAGAAGAATATTGCAGCAAGCCCGAAGCAGGTGATACTCATAAACTTGCTGTCGCTTTCGATTGCGATTTTTGCGGAGCGATAAATCAATCCACAAATTAATAGGATGACAGCCGAACCGCCGATGAAGCCGAATTCTTCTGACAGAACGCAAAAAATGAAATCGGTGCGCTGCTCAGGAATATAGCGTAATTGCGTTTGAAGTCCCTGCATGAAACCTTTGCCCCAGAATCCGCCCGCACCGACAGCCATTGTCGCTTGAATGGCGTTGTAGCCCTTGCCGCGAGGGTCGCTACCCGGGTTTAGGAAAGTTTCGATTCTATCCTTTTGGTGCGGCATGAATTTGTCAATCAAGTAATTGCTTGTAAAGCCAATTACCGCTGCAAAGGCTATTGCGCCGATTGTCAAATAGACTTTTTTCCTAAAAAAGAATGCGCCGATTGCGAACAAACCAAGAGCGATATAAACATAAATTTTGTTTACAAGCGAAGCTATAAATATCGCTGGCAAACTGACTGCAAGAAACAGCAGAAAAGCGTCGAAACCTGTCCAATACAGCACCCCGGCAAGCATCGCGATTAAAACCGTGCCGGTGCCGAAATCCGGCTGCCATGCAATCAATCCGAATGGCAGCAGAACTAATCCAACGGTTATACCCAAATCGCGTAAGGTTTTTATATCAGTGCCTTGAATCGATAAATAACGCGCGACAGCAAGCAAAGTAGTAAGCTTAGCTAATTCCGACGGCTGAAGGCTGAAGCTGCCGAGGTCAAACCAGCCTTGTGTTCCGGATATTTCCTTTCCGATGAATTTTACAAGAACCAGTAATACAAGCGTTATTCCGTAGGCGACATAGGATAGCTTTTGAATCCAGGTTTCGGGAATAAACATTACGATAATCATTCCTACTGCGCCGGCAATACTGAATGCCAGCTGCTTATAGAAAAAATCGCTCATGCCTGCTTCATAAGTTGCGCTATAAATTGAAGTTAAGCCTGCAGCGAGCAGCAAAACCACTATGAAAAAAGTAGATAAGTCGAAATACTCGCTTAACTGCTTTTGAAATGTGTTTATTTCGTCTTTTTCGAATTTCATATGTCGGTTATTTGCAAATTTTACGCCAAGCGTCGAGATATTTTTCTGTCGTTTTGTTGATGATTTCGTCTGGAAGCGGCGGCGGCGGCGGCATCTTGTTCCAGTTAATAGACTCGAGATAATCGCGAAGCGCTTGCTTGTCGAAATTAACTAACGGACGACCCGGCGCATATTCGGATTTTAGCCAAAAACGCGAGGAATCAGGCGTCAACGCTTCGTCAATCAGCGTCAGCACGTTGTTTTCGTCCAAGCCGAATTCAAATTTCGTGTCGCATAGTATCAAACCAACTGATTCAAGGTATTCGGCGGCATAGTAATATAATTTAAGAGATGCTTCGGCGACTGCTGCAGCCAGTTCCTCGCCGATAATCTTTGCGGCTTGCTCAGGGCTAATGTTTTCGTCATGTCCTTCTTCTGCTTTCGTCGAAGGCGTGAAAATCGGTTCCGGCAGCTTCGAATGCTCGAGCAGTCCGGCAGGAAGAGGAATTGAACATACAGTTTGCGAACGCTTGTATTCCTTCCATCCGCTTCCGGCGATATAGCCGCGAACTATGCACTCGAGAGGAATCATCTTGCATTTTTTGACCAACATCGAGCGTCCTTCGAGTTCTTCGGCGAACGGCTGAAGCTCGGCAGGATAGTCTGCCACTTTGTTCGTGATGAAGTGATTGTTGACGATATGTTTCGTCTTTTCGAACCAAAATGCGGAAATCTGCGATAGAACTCGACCTTTTTCGGGAATAGGTGAATCCATTACTACATCGAATGCTGAAACCCTGTCGGTGGCGACAACGAGTAGCTTATCGCCGATTTCATATACATCGCGAACTTTACCGCGACGAAACTCTTTTATGCCCGGAAAGTTTGTCGAATAGACTGTTTTCATGCTTTATCCTTTTATTTTGTTTGCAATCGAATATTGTTTTTTAACATTTCTCAAAATTAGCAAAGAAAAATGAATTTGCATTGAGGCAAATTATTTAATGACAAAAGCTACTTAAGTTATAAGAGACTTCAGAAAAATTTGCCAAAAGATGAATTCGTCATTTATAGCGCAGCGAAGAATCCAACTTATCTGAATATATGCACAAGTAACGAAGATAGATGCTATTTTCGGC
>CAYLSY010000042.1:0-11493 GCA_964386275.1 uncultured Hyphomicrobiales bacterium | reverse complement strand
AGACCCCCTCAGCGCTGAAACGCAAGTATTCATGATTCTTGCTCGGATTGACGCCAAAGTGTCATTGACTGTATCAATTTGACATTCGTTTTGCACGATATCTGCTCAATGTCACGACCTAAACCAATTTTTAAAGAGCCCTCAATTCCACGACTCACAACCAAAGGCAGCAAGAACATAGGTTTCACTTTCTCCATTGCGATAATAGCGAGAAAGAATCTCATCATCAACATCCAGGGAAATACCAAGTCCCTGTTCGTGCAACGCCGCTTCAATACGGTGGCAAAAAGCAGAAAACCCGGAATCCATACGCCATAGATGCGACGAATTATAAAGAAAAGCCTCAGAGGGGAGGTTATGCCCATTTTCGATAGTTTTAATATTGTTAATGCAATTACTACAAATTTAAAAAACCAAAAATTAAAATTTTTTAAATTTACTTATCATTATTTGTTTATGTCATTACCATTTTATGATTTAAGTGATAATAAAATGATGCTCAAATTCAATTTGAAATAAATTATATTAAATGTATTGATAAAATATTTTATGCAAAATAAAGAAATAATATTATCATAACAAAGAAATTATTTAAAAACTATTTTAGTATTATTATGTATAATCAAATAGAAATCGGCATAAGGCTTAGAATGATTCGTGAACGTTTTCTGCTCGGTATTAAGCTGTCAATTGCGCAATTCAGCGAACTGCTCGGAGAACCAAAATACAATATTCAAGCCTACGAAACCGGCAGGGCAAACATTCCCAACAGAATCCTCGTAAACCTTTATGAAAAAGGTATTAACCCAACATTCATCCTTACCGGCGAAGGCTCTGCATTTGCGTCGAACAGCTCAGGCAGAGAACTACAACAAAAGTACCTTTCGAATTCAAGCGGCAAAATCAAAGAAGCTGTATCAATACTTGAAGAAGAAAGCGAAACAAATACTCAGCCTTTAAAAGGGACGCTTAAGGGCAGCGTATCGCTGATTAGTTCCAGAAAAGCGGCTGAGCTTTCGATTAGCGAAATATTGACAAAAGCTGAACAAATCACGGTTGCAGCCGACGATATTGTGAAAATACTAAACGAAAAAAAGAAGAAATCAGCTAAATAACAGCAACTCATGAATTATTTACAAGGAAAATGACTTCACATTCGCAATACATTGAATTAACGAAGCTTACTGATTACGAGCTTTTCAAAATGGCAACAGAACTTGCAACGGCTGAGCTACTCGGCTACGAGTTCGCAAAAGATAGGATGAAAGCTGTTTTCGAAGAATGCCAACGGCGGAATCCTAAGATTTATGAAGATGCGATAATGGAAAGTAATCACCAAGCCTTTAATACTGGAATTACTGAGCAGGAAAGTGAGTGCCATACCCAATTTGAGTATATGAACGATGAAGAATTGGAAGGCTACCTTAAGCGAAGCGAAGTATTACCCGATGTAACTAATGATTATGATAGCATAGAAGAAATTTTATTTTCAGAGGAAGTTGCTTGCGGAGAGAATTACCGGACGTTTGCGGTGAAAGGCTCTTCGATGGTTGAAGCAAACATAATCGATGGCTCTAAAGTGATTGTTGAAATTGGCAGTGTTGTTAAAAACGGAGATATAGCGGTAGTCAGCATTAACGATTTTCTATTCATAAAGCGCTTGATTATCAAAAATCGAGAAATATGGCTGCTATCCGAAAATAAAGCGCTGAAAGCCGTTCGCTTAACAAAGGAAATGGATTTCAAGATAATCGGAAAAGTAGTATTAGTGTATTTCTTTCCAGAGCGAAAAGAAATGCTGTAATTGTTGATTGAATAAAAATATGAGTATTAATAAAACGTCAAAAAAAATAAAATTATTTAAAAAGCGAGGCGTTATATGAACAAAACCAAAGTAAAGTTCTTCCTCTTATTATTAACATCAATAATTTCTTTAAATACCGTTTTTGCCAACAACAAAGAAAATAATCAACAACGCAGAAACTCCAACGACGAAATCAACCAATCCCGTCAAAATGCCATTACACGAGCAATCGAAAAGTGCAGTCCTGCCATTGTCGGAATCAATGTAACCGAGCTTGTCAACGTCGACCCGTTCAGCAACTTTTTCAACGACCCGTTTTTCGAGCAGTTCTTCAACATGCGCGACCGCTCGGCATTTTCCCGTCAATACGAAGTAAGGGAGCTTGGTTCCGGTTATATCGTTTCCCCTGACGGGTATATTCTTACTAATCACCATGTTGCTGGAAATGCCCAAAAAATTATCGTTACAATGACCGACGGAAAAAAATACGATGCCGAAATCATCGGCTCTGACCGCGTTACCGATGTGGCTTTGATAAAAATTGATGGTAAGAACCTGCCATATCTTAAACTTGGCAATTCCGACGAGGCGATTATTGGAGAATGGGCGATTGCATTCGGCAACCCGTTCGGTTTATTTGATTTGAACACAAAACCAACCGTTACTGTCGGCGTTATATCTAATATTGGTGTCAGTTTTCTGCAGGAAGGCAGAGTTTATAAAAACATGATTCAAACGGATGCTGCGATAAGCTCGGGCAATTCCGGCGGACCATTGATAAACTCAGCAGGCGAAGTCATTGGAATGAATACCGTTATTTTCTCGACAGCACAAAGCTCACGCGGCGCTGGTTCAATCGGCATTGGATTTGCTATTCCGATTAACAGGGTCAAGGATATATATGAATTATTAAAAAAGGATAAAAAAGTAGATAGAAACTTCAGTTTCGGACTGGATGTTCGCAATATCGACAAGAGAATAGCCAATTATTTCCGACTTAGCAAGACCGTAGGAGTTGTGGCTTTGTCGGTCGAACGCGGTTCGTCGGCAGAAGATGCCGGTTTCGAGCCGGGTGATATTCTATTAAAGGTTGACGACAAGGATATCAACAGCTTGGATGATTTGCAAATGGTTGTCCTCGATTGCGTAACTGGCACAAAATTAAACTTTTTGATACTAAGAGACGATAAAGAAATAATGAAAAAGCTTACGCTTAAATCTAAGGGTAAATAATGGCAGAAGTAATCGAAAGCATACTTTCTGCCGAAAATCTTGTTAAAAGGTATAAAAAGCGGACGGTAGTATCCGGCGTTTCAATTGAAATAAAGCAGGGCGAAATAGTCGGATTGCTCGGCCCTAACGGCGCAGGAAAAACAACGACGTTTTATATGATAGTCGGCATGATTCGACCTACGGATGGTGTTGTATATCTTGACAAAAAGCCGATAACCCACAAGGCGATGTATAAGCGTTCGCATATGGGAATTAGTTATTTGCCGCAAGAGGCTTCGATTTTCCGAAAACTATCGGTTGAAAATAATATTAAAGCTATTTTACAGCTTCAACCGCTTTCGCGGATTGAACGTAAAAATCGATTGGAAGAGCTGCTCGATAATTTCGGGATTGGGCATATAAGGAAAAGTAAGGGCTATATGCTTTCCGGCGGAGAGCGCCGCCGGTGCGAAATTGCTCGGACATTGGCTTCTAATCCGAAGTTTATTCTGCTCGACGAGCCTTTTGCCGGAATCGACCCGATTGCTGTCGAAGATATTATGTTCATGGTGCATAAACTGAAATCTCAAAACATCGGCGTTTTGATTACTGACCATAATGTCCATGAAACGCTTTCGATTACCGACAGGGCATATATTCTGATTGACGGCAACATTTATACATCGGGTACTGCTGCTCAAATCGCCTCTAATGAAGAAGTTCGGCGGCAATATCTGGGCGAAAACTTTACATTGGAACGCTACGGCAAGTAGCTTCATTATTATTTATATTGCACATATAGGAAAACTTTTATATATTCCTATTTTAATATTTGAAAAAAAATCTGTTTATTTTAAATCTCTCGGATTAAAACATGAGTGGTAATAATCAAATTGACAGCGAAACCAGAGATATGCTGAGGGCGTTTGTGTCGGAAGCCTTCGACTCGCTCGACAACAGTGAACCGATTGTTGAAGACTTAAGAACTGACAATAACGAGGAATCAGTTAATACAATTTTCAGGGTATTTCATACTTTGAAGGGTTTGTCCGGTTTCTTCGAGATGGAAATTATCAACAAGGTAACCCACGAGGCTGAAACCTTGCTCGATGTTATGCGAAAGCAGAACAAAAGGCAGGAAGAAGAGACGATTACCGTTATATACCAGACTTTCGATTTCTTGCGGGGAATGCTTCAATTGGTCAGCACTGATTTTACCGATAAAGCGGCTGCCGGAGATGCCGAAGATATGATTTTAATTCTAAGGGATTGCTTGGATAAAGTTGTTGCTGGAAATAGCAATGCTAATGATGATTCTCAAATCGTTATTGACTTATCTCCGCCTGCGATTGAACAGAATGAAAGTGAAATAATTACTTCCGGCTCTATGGCAGATGTCCCAGTAACTGTTCCCGCCGAACATTCCGAAGAGCCCGCAGTCGAGAATTACGTTTCCGACGATATGCACGAACAATACATGACAAGCGCTATCGAGCTTGTCGATAACGCTGAGAAGAATTTGCTACAACTCGAAACTGACCCTAACAACGAAGGGCTTGTGCGAGAAACCTTTGGTTATATTCATAGCCTTAAAGGAAATTCCGGCTTTATGGGCTATTCCGAAGTCGAAGACATCAGCGTCGAAATGGAAACCATTTTGGATTCAATAAGGAACAAAGCCTTAGATGTTTCCCAAACTGTTATAACGGTACTGCTTAGCAATATCGAAATGATTCGTAACAGACTCGAAACTATTTCCAGCAAATCAAGCGAAAAAACTGTCGTAAGCCATGAAACAGAAAAAGAAGAAGTGCCGGTTCATAAGATAGAAACAAAGAAGGCGGCTGTCGTATCGACCGAGCAAGAAAAACCGGTTGCTTCAGTCGTAAAAGATGAAAAGCCGTCCACAGCTCCTGCGAAAGACGCTTTTAAGACGACGCCTCCGGCAGCAATGCAAAGAAAAGATATAAGGGTTGAGACAGTAAAAATCGACAAGCTTTTCGACCTTGTCGGCGAGTTGATAACAATTGAAACTATGGTTACGCATAGCCCGGATTTATCCGGTTTGGAGTTGCCAAACTTTGCCAAATCCGCAAATATGTTGAATAAAATAACTCGTGAACTGCAAGAAATATCAATGTCAATTCGAATGATGCCGCTCGAGGGGCAATTCAATAAAATGAAGCGTCTTGTTCGCGATGTTTCGCTTAAAATGAACCGCAAAGTGGATTTCATCGTAAGCGGACAGGAAACAGAAATGGATAAAAACGTTATAGACGAAATTTCCGACCCCTTGGTGCATATTCTGCGTAATTCAATCGACCATGGTATTGAGCCACCGGAAGTTCGTGTCGAAAAAGGCAAAAGCGAAAATGGTACAATTTCGCTTTCTGCTCGTTACGAAGGAAACGAAATTTTAATTATTATTGAAGATGACGGTGCTGGAATTGACCGTGATAAAATCATAAAAAAAGCCGAAGAAAAAGGTATTTTAAAAGTGCCACCCGAGCAAATGCGCGATAAAGACGTTTTTGCATTGATTTTCGAACCCGGCTTTTCGACAGCTCAGAAAGTTACAGATATTTCCGGCAGAGGCGTCGGCATGGATGTCGTAAGGAAAAATATCGAGAAACTGCGCGGAACGGTTGACGTTTCGAGCGTATTGGGCAAAGGCACAAGAATTACGTTGCGTATACCATTAACCCTTGCAATTATGGAAGCTATGTTAATCCGTATCGGCGAAGATATTTTTGCTTTACCTATTTTATCAATCAGGGAATCGTTCAGACCTTCAATCGAAAGCGTTACTCACACCATGGATGGGCTTGAAGTCGTTAAAGTAAGGCAGGAAATTTATCCTGTCGTCCGTTTGCATGAGTTGTTCAACAAACGTCCCGACAGCTACAACCTGAATGAAGGTATTTTAATCATTATCGAAGCGCGAGACCGCAAGGTTTGCCTTTTTGCTGACGAAATTGTCGGTCAGCAGCAGGCTGTTATTAAAGGTCTGTCGGATTATATTGGTAAAGTGCCGGGTATAACCGGATGTATGATATTGGGCGACGGGGGCATTGGGCTTATAATCGATATTGAAAGCCTGATCGACATGGCTCAAACACAAGAATTTGCAGCTTAAAAATAATTGAAAGGTTTATATATGGCGGCTTATGAAGATTTGGAGCAAATAGATATTCTAAACGAAGACGAAGATACTCAGAAAAACAAGTATTTGACCTTCAACATATCTACCGAAGACTATGCCATTGAAATAAAAAATGTTATTGAAATAATCGGCATTCAGAAAATAACCGAAGTTCCGAATGTTAAGAAATACATTAAAGGTATAATAAATCTACGTGGCATTATCAATCCTGTAATTGACGTCCGGATGCGTTTCGGTATCGAAAACAAAGAATACGACGACAGAACTTGCATTGTCGTTGTTCATATAAACGGTGTATCCGTCGGTTTAATCGTTGACGAGGTTAACGAGGTCGTCAATATTTCCGAAGATATGATTTCTGCTCCTCCAAAGACTAACAAGGGTTCACAAAGCCGATATATTCAGGGTATAGCTCGTATAGGCGATAACGTGAAAATTCTTCTGAACATTAATAAACTGCTTTACGACGAAGATTCGGTGATAATTGATTCCGTAGAATAATCATTTATTTACAATTAGAGCTTTTATGCCACGGGAAATGATTGACAACGTAACTGAAATTAAAACAGTTAATTGGATTAGTATATCCGATGCCGAGTATAAGAAACTTACGCAGTTTGTTTATGATTATATCGGCATAAATTTAACCGAGCAAAAGCGCAATCTGTTGATGGGGCGCCTTCAAAAAGTATTGCGCGAAAAAAAGTTCAACAATTTTACCGATTACTACAATTTCCTTGTTGCCGATAAATCGGGCGCAGCGCTATCGGAATTGGCAAATTTCATTTCGACCAACCATACTTTTTTTTGGCGCGAAAACGACCATTTTGAGTTCTTTCAAAAGCGAGTTATGCCTGAAATCGTCGAACGCAAGCGAATGCAGAATTCAAATGATATTCGCATCTGGTGCGCAGGTTGTTCAACCGGTGAAGAACCATATACTCTTGTTATGTTGATGAAAGAAGCGCTGGGGGCGAGCTATTCCGATTTTACAGCAGGAATTCTTGCTACCGATATATCCGAAAAAGCGCTCGACATTGCCCGCGCTGGCAAATACTCATCCTACCGCATGAAGTCTATGCCCGAACACCTGAAGAAAAAGTATTTCAAAAAGATTGGCGACGATTGGCACGTTATCGACAGCGTTAAAAGCGAAGTTACTTACAGGCGCTTTAACTTAATGAACGATGTTTTCCCCTTTAAAAAGGCTTTCGATTCGATTTTCTGCCGCAACGTTATGATTTACTTCGACGAACAAACTCGTATAGCTTTGGTTCAGAAATTTTACGATATTTCAGCTCATTCAGCTTATTTATTTATCGGTCACAGCGAAACGATTAAAAGGGAGACAACCCAATATAAGTTCGTATCCCCTGCTATTTATAAAAAAATCTAAAATGCGGCAGTTGCAGCTTTTCATATGTAAACAATAGGAATTATTAGGAATAAGTGTATCACTTGAATTTTTTTATTTTTTTTTTAAGTAAGACAAAATGCTAAATCAAAAATCAATTTTAAATAAAAGAATTAAAGTTCTGATAATAGACGACAGCGCTTTGGTGCGAGATATTCTTTCCAAAGGTTTGACCCAAGACCCAATGCTCGATGTTGTTGGCGCGGCTCCGGATGTTTATGTGGCAAGAGACATGATTGTCGACAAAAAACCCGATGTTTTGACCCTTGACATCGAAATGCCAAGAATGGACGGTATTGAGTTCCTACAGCGCTTAATGCCCCAATATCCAATACCGGTTGTAGTTGTAAGCTCATTGACCCAACGAGGCAAACAAATCACTATTCAGGCTCTCGAGGCCGGCGCTGTTGACTTCGTTCCAAAGCCGATGAGCGACGTTGCACGCGGTTTGGCTGAAATGATGGTGGAATTAAGAACGAAGATTAAAATTGCTTCTACCGCAAATGTGGCTCATTGGAAAGGGAAAAGAGTAGAGCATATAAAAAAAGCAGATTACCCGGGCAGCAAATCTTTGGCTGAATCTACGGACAAGGTTATAGCAATCGGCGCTTCTACCGGCGGAACCGAGGCAATCAGGAAAGTATTGGAGCCTTTGCCCCCGACAATGCCCGGAATAGTGGTCGTGCAGCATATGCCTGCAGGCTTTACAAAAACTTTTTCCGAACGCTTGAACGAAGTGTGCATGTTACAGGTTAAAGAAGCCGAAAGCGGCGATAGAATTGTATCTGGACGAGTGCTAATAGCTCCGGGCGATTATCATCTTAAAGTGATTCGTTCGGGCGGTTATTATCAAGTAGTATGTCAAACAGGCGAAAAAGTCAACGGGCATCGGCCTTCAGTGGACGTGATGATGTTTTCGGTCGCCGAGCATGTCGGCGCGAACGCTTACGGTATAATTCTTACCGGCATGGGAAACGACGGAGCGCTTGGTTTAAAGGCAATGAAAGATGCCGGCGCCAGAACAATCGGTCAGGACCCTTCGACTTGTGTCGTTTACGGCATGCCTAAAGTTGCCAAGGATATAGGAGCGGTTGAATATCAAATGACATTGGATAAGATTTCGGAAGGAATCCAGAATCTAATTTCGTCGAGAAAAGTATAATAAAAGGTGGCGGTTGCCACTTTACCAAGTAGCAGCAATCGGATATTTATGAACAATGTGCATAAATACATTTATTTTCATTTCTTAATAGTTGAATATAATGATGGAACCTGAAGCAAATACTCAGGATAAATTAAATGCCTCGATATTAATAGTAGAAGATGATTTTGCTTCGAGAATTTTCATAATGACTCTTCTGCGTTCTCGGCTTAAATATATATATATAGCCGAAAACGGGCGAGACGGTTTGGAATCTTTTGTTCGCAACAGACCCGACATCGTTATCACCGACGTCGGCATGCCGATAATGGACGGTTTCGAAATGACGCGCCAGATAAAACAAATCGACCCAAAGGCTCATATTATCTTAACGACGGCATTTGATTTTAAAAACTATTTACTCGATGCAATCGACCTCGGAATTGAGCAATACATTATAAAACCGATTAAGAAGGAGCAGTTGTTTTCGGCTGTTAACCGTATCATCGACGTTTTAATGCTCGAACGCGAAGTAATTGCCCAAAATAATTACATACAGCTGATTTCTCGCGCTGTCGAGCAAAGTTCCAACAGCGTTCTTATTGTCAATAGATTAGGCATTGTTGAATATGCCAACCCAAAATTCTTTGAGATAACGAATTATTCAAAAAATCAGGTAATCGACCAGAAAATCGAAAACATCGGCATGCTCGGCACTGGGCATGAATCATTCAAAGAATTTTCCGATATCATAGATAGGCACAAGGAAATAAAAGGTGATTTTCTTTATAAGGGGAATAATCATAAAGAATTTTGGATTTCGCTTACAGTTTCTCCGGTATTTTCACAAGACGGCAGCGCTAATCATTTCGTTGCCGTATTTGACGACATCACCGAGAGAAAGAATCTGCAGGCTGAGCTTGAAGAGCGGGTCCGCGAAAGAACATCGGATTTAAGAAAATTGAACGATAAGCTGCTCGAAGAAATTGAAGTCCGCAAACGCGCTGAAGAAGAAGCCAAAATGGCAAAAGAAATCGCTGAAAGCGCCAACAAGACTAAAAGCACATTCCTTGCTAAAATCAGCCATGAACTTCGAACTCCGATGAACGGAATTATTGGCATGACCAGTTTACTCTTGGGTTCGGAAATTGATGAAAAACAACGCAAATTCCTGAATGTTGTTAAGGTTTCCGCTGATAATCTACTGAAAATCATCAATGATATTATCGATATAACCAAGATTGAAGCAGGTAAAATAGAGATTTTTATAACTTCATTCAATATACATGAAATTGCTGTTCAAAGCATTGAACTGTTCGAGGAAACTGCCAAAACCAAGGGCTTGCAAATTCTATTGGATATTGACCGAAACATGCCGACGGCGCTTAAGGGCGACCCAGTGCGTCTGCAGCAGATATTAAGCAATTTAATAAGCAATTCAATCAAGTTTACCGATAAAGGTTTCATCGAAGTTAGTATCAAGCAAAAATCGAGAAAAGATAATGACATCGAATTGCTTTGTTCGGTTAAAGATACCGGTATTGGTATACCGATAGACAAAATCGGTTTGCTTTTCCAGACTTTTTCGCAAGTCGATGGGTCATTTACTCGTAGGCATGGCGGCGCCGGGCTGGGTTTGGCTATTTCGAAAGACCTCGTCGAAATGATGGGTGGACATATTTGGGTTGAAAGCGTGCCGGAAAAAGGGACAACAATCTTCTTTACTGTAAATCTATCCATTGACACAGAATGTTCTGACGAAATTCGGGAGAATGAACAAAAAGAAGAATATGACTTAAAGAGCATTGCCGACCAGTATCCATCGTATCCGCTTAATATATTAGTCGCCGAAGATAGCTTTATTAATCAGGAGCTGCTGAAACAGATACTCTTGGTAAAGAATTGGAACGTCGTTGTGGTATCGAATGGGGCTGAGGCTTTAGAAGCTGTTACCAGCTCGAAATATGATATTATATTGATGGATATTCAGATGCCAGATATCGATGGTTTGGAGACATCTCGATTAATTAGGGAGTTAGAAAAGAAAACCGGTGATTATACACCGATAATCGGACTTACGGCGCATAACTACAAGTTTGACGAAAAACATTGCGTGGATGCTGGTATGGATTATGTCATAGTTAAACCTTTCGAATGGAAGAAGATTTTTGATTCAATTATTCACTATACAAAAGATAAAATTGAGTCGATAAGCGTCGATTCGCCGGTTAAAGTTGATAAGCTGCTTAAATCGATCAATGGTAATTATGATTTATTGAAGAGAATCATCAATTACTTTTCAACAAATTACGAGAAGCAAATCGACGAAATCCGCTCTGCTGCTAATAAGTCGCAATACGATAAAGTATTTGGATTCGCTCATAAAATTAAATCCGAAGTCGGTAATTTCGGCGCCGAAAAAGCCGTTGAAATTGCGAAAGAAATTGAAAAAGCAGCCACTGATAAAAATGCCGATGAGATTGAAAAGAGCATTTGCTCGTTGCACGAAGAGTTAAGTTCTGTAAACAAATATCTGCAAATGACTTTGTTGAAATTATGATTAAATCAGTTTTTTTGTTTAAGGCGTAAAATTTTTCAAAAGCGTTTGCCACACAAAATAATCCCACAACTCCATTTATCAAATTGGGAAAAGCATGGCTTTCGTTAAGTGTTTGTAATTCGTGGCGTTATATGGCATTGAACTTCGTATGATAATTTCGTATGATAATATAGATTAAATAAAAGGGGTTCAATGCGAT
>CAYLSY010000041.1:0-11567 GCA_964386275.1 uncultured Hyphomicrobiales bacterium | reverse complement strand
TGTTAGATTTTATTACAGGGATAGATTTTATGAAAAGAATAAAATATTGGGTAGCAATGATGATTATAATTAACACTGGAGCATTTGCCCAAGAGCTAACCTTAAAGCAGTGTTTCGATTATGCCCGCTCGAACAACAACGGAATAAAAGTGTCGAGGCTTGACTCCATCGTCAGCGATAAGAAAGTCAAAGAGCAAATCGGAGCGGGATTACCGCAAATCGATGCTACAGGGTCGCTAACAGACAATGTTTTGGTAGCGACTCAAATGATGCCTGCAGAGATGGTCGGAGGTCAATCCGGCTCTTATTTTGGAATAAAGATGGGCATGCAATACGATGTGTCCGCTAAATTATCTTTATCCCAAAAGCTTTTCGACCAATCTTTCTGGGTCGGATTGGATGCCGCAAAGCTGAATACGCAAGTTTCAAACCTCAATATAGTCAAACAGGAAGAACAAACCGCTTTCGACGTTTCAAAAGCTTATTATCGCGTAGCTGTTGTTCAAAAACAACTTCACAATTTAAAATACATATTAGAAATTCTTGAAAAAACGCTGAAAATGACTGAAATCAAATATCAAAACGGAGTAGCAAAAAAAATCGATGTCGATAGATTGAAAGTAAGCTACAACAGCACCAAATCCCGATTAGTTCAAACCGAATTAATGTATAAACAATATTTAAATAATCTTAAATATACAATGGGAATGCCCTTGGAAATGCAGATGCAAGTTGTTGATATTAATTCATACGATATTGATACTGCCGATTACAGCAATATCGAGCAAGACACCGCTGTTATTCATAACAGAGTTGACTACTTGATTCAGAAAGCAATGATAACGGCTCAAGAGCTTAACCGTGATAACAACAAAGCATCCTATTTGCCTACATTATCTTTAACAGCCAGTATCGGCGTTCAATCTATGAGCAATCAGTTTAATTTCTGGGAAAGTAACACTTCTTGGTATTCTAACTCGGCAATTGGTTTAACGATGAAGATTCCAATTTTTTCAGGTTTCAGCACCCAAGCGAAAGTCGAACAATCGGAGGTAAATATCGAAATCGAAAAAGAGAATCTTGATGAAAAAGAGAAATCAATTAAAGTCGATATTTCAAACTACTATATGCAGCTAAAAAGCGCCGCAGAAAGCCTTCAAAGCGAAAAAGACAACCTCGAATTAGCTAAAACCGTTTATGAGAATACTCAAATCGAATATAGCCTGGGTAAAAGCGCTTCAATTGACTTAATCCAAGCCGAAAGCTCTTGGCTTGATGCACAAAACAGCTATTATTCCAAACTACTTGACCTATTTCTGGCTCAAATTGACTTGGAAAAAAACAAAGGAACATTGCTAAATTTTATTAATAATTTAAAGTAATAACATGAAAAAAATTATAATAATCCCAATCGTTCTCGTTGTAGCCGCAGTGTTATTTTTCAGGCTTTCGGCAGTTAAAGAGAAAAACCAAGCCCAAAATTCCGATTTGCTTAATATTGGTGAAGTCAGCGTAACAGTTGCTGATGTAATATTAGGAAATGCCTCATTCAAAATAAATACTACCGGCGCCCTATATCCGAACCGTGAACTCGACATTCCAGCTGAAACTCAAGGCAGAATAACAACGCTAAATCTATGGCTCGGCAAGTATGTTTCCGAAGGCAGCGTCATTGCGACTATTGATAATACTCTCAAGAAAAACAGTTACGAATCTCTAAAAACTGAAGTCGAAAAATTAAAAAAAGACTATGATAGAACCGTTGTTTTATTTAAAAACGCAACCGCTTCGGAACAAGAAGTCGAAAATGCAAAATTATCGTATGAAAATGCGGTTTTCAGGCTAAATGAAGCCGAAAAACAACTTGCATACACAAAAATAACCTCGTCAATCGCCGGCATTGTTACGAAAAAAAATGTTGAACTTGGCTCGTATGTCAATCCAGGCACCGTTATAGCTTCAATTGTTGATATATCTAAACTGAAAGCCAGAATGTTTCTATCGGAAGCTAACGTCTACAATCTGAAAATCGGCAATAAAGCGCAAATAACAAGCGATGTCTACAAAGGAAAGACTTTCGAAGGTCAAATCACATATATAAGCCCCAGCGCCGACGATTCACATAATTATCTTGTTGAAATTGAAATGAATAACAATTCTAAAACCCCATTAAAAGCCGGAACTTTCGTCGCAATTTCAATTGAAATTCCTTCGAGCAGAGAAACGCTGTTAATTCCAAGACAGGCCTTGCAAGGCAGCGTTAAAGATGCACAAGTTTATCTTGCGGAAAACGGCAAAGCAGTTTTAAAGAAAATAGAAGTCGGAAAGATTAATAATGAATACATCGAAGTATTGTCAGGTATTAAAGCAACAGATAAAGTAATTATCAGTGGGCAGGTAAACCTTTCAAACGGAAAGGAAATAAAAATAATAAACATAAACGAATAGGTGCAGTAATGACAATTTCAGAATTAGCTATAAAAAGGTCAACATTTGTGGTTGTTATTTTTGTCGGACTCAGTTTGTTGGGGCTGTTTTGCTATTCAATGCTTAATTATGATTTAATACCTAAAGTCGATATGCCGGCTATATCAATCTCGACGACATACTCCGGCGCTTCCGCCGATGAGGTCGAAAGCTCGGTTACAAAAATCATCGAAGATGCGCTTTCCTCGCTTTCGAATGTAAAACATATGAGCTCGACTTCTCAAGAAGGAATGTCGATAATTTCCATCGAATTGGAGGCTAATACTAACACCGACTTGGCGCTTCAAGATGCGCAAAGGAAAATAAACGCTATCCAATATTTGTTGCCAGAACAAGCAAAAACGCCTTCTCTCGTCAGCTTTTCGTCCGATGATTTGCCAATAATTAAATTTGGTATAACCGCAAAAATGGACGACAGGAGACTATATCAACTTGTAAAAGATGAAATCAAACCGCAGCTTTCAAAAATTAATGGCGTTGGTCAAGTAACGCTGGTCGGAGGAGAGGAGCGAGAAATTGAAGTCAATATTAACCGGCAGAAACTGGAAGGCTATGGCTTGTCGGTAAACCAAGTTTATAGCGCCATAAATAATTCAAATGCACAGTATGCGACCGGTAAAATTGAAGGTATTCAGAACCAATATACAGTTCGCTTGCCGGGGAAGCTCAATTCGCTTGAGCAAATGCGGAATTTGATTATCACGACCAATGCAGAAGGTAGTAAAATTTGTCTTTCGGACGTTGCGGAAGTAGTTGACGGCTCTGCCGAATATACAACACTCAGCAGGATAAACGGCGAAAACTCTATTGGAGTACAGGTTTTAAAACAATCTGACGCTAATTCGGCAAAAGTATGCGGATTAATCAAAGAGGAGTTTAAAAGACTCGAAGAACAGTATTCAAGTCATAATTTAAAGTTTAATATAGCCTCGGACAATTCGGTGTTTACCATGGCATCGGCGGAAGCGGTATTGGAAGATTTGGGTATTGCAATCGTGCTGGTAGCGCTGGTAATGTTCTTGTTCCTCCACAGCTATCGTAACTCTTTAATAGTATTAGTCTCTATTCCAACTTCATTGATTTCGGTTTTTACGGGAATGTATATATTTAATTTCTCTTTAAACATGATGACTTTAATGGGCTTGTCTTTAGTAATCGGAATTCTTGTGGATGATTCGATTGTTGTCCTTGAGAATATAACGCGTCACTTAAACATGGGCAAGGATAAACGACGGGCTGCTCTGGACGGACGAAACGAAATCGGCTTTACTGCTGTGGCTATCACTCTTGTCGACGTTGTTGTATTCGTGCCGATGGCTCTTGTTTCTGGGATGATAGGCAATATGCTTAGGGAGTTTGCTCTTGTGGTAGTATTTTCAACGCTGATGAGTTTAATCGTTTCATTTACTGTTACACCTTTGCTTGCCTCAAGACTTGGAAAGGTTGAAAAAATGCGGAAAAACTCGTTAAGCGGAAAAATTGGTATTGTTTTCGAATCATTTTATAATAAGCTATTATCATTTTACGAAAAAGTCTTACGTTGGGGATTGGCTCATCGCAAAACGGTGCTTGGCTTGACAACCGTTCTGGTCTTCAGTTCACTTTTACTTGTTGGAGGTGGGTTTATTGGCTCGGAATTCATGCCTAACAGCGATCGCGGCGAATTTTCAATTTCGCTTGAGGGAGAGTCTCAGAACACACTGGCACAAACGAATGCGCTTACCGAAAAAGTTGAAAAGATACTAATGAGCAAGCCCGAAGTTATTAAAGTTTACTCTAATATCGGTAGCTCAGGTTCAAATTTCATGACTACATCGAGCGAGCAACATAAATCGGAAATCACCGTTACAATAGTTGATAAAAGCAAGCGAGAAAAGAAAATAGACCAATATGCCGCCGAAATTAAAAAAGAAATCTTAGCTTCCGTGCCAGGTTTAAAAGTAACTTCGACACCTTCTTCAATGATGGGGTCGACCGAAGCGCCGATTCAAATTTTACTTCGCGGCGCAAATATGGATGAATTGTATACATTGGCAGACAGTATTACAAATGTGATTAAAGATGTTGCTGGTGTAAATGATATCAGATTGTCTATTGAAAAGAGTAAACCGGAATTGCAAATTAGCTTTGAACGAGATAAAATGTCACTTTTGGGCTTATCGGTATCCGATGTCGGAAACACTCTTCAAACAGCTTTGGCTGGAAACACTACTTTGCAGTTTTCCGAACACGGCACCGATTACAATATTAATCTCAAATTCGACAAGTTCGACCGTTCGAAAGTTGAAGATTTGAAATCCATTGTTTTTATAAACACCAAGGGTAAGAAAATTAGTTTAGACCAGTTTGCAACAGTAACTCAGGAATTAGGACCTAACAAATTAGAGCGATATAACAGAATTTCTTCGTTAACTATCAAAGCTGAGGTCTTTGGAAGACCGACCGGAATGGTTGGGGAGGAAATCAAGTCATTGATTTCACAAAAAATTCATCCGAAAAGCGCCACTATTGAATATAAAGGACAAATGGAACGTCAGGCAGAGGCTTTCGGTAGTTTATTTTTTGTGTTGTTTGTCGCTGTTTTGCTGGTTTATTTCGTGATGGTAGCTCTTTATAACTCATATCTTTATCCGTTTGTCGTTTTGTTCTCTCTGCCGGTAGCTATGATAGGCGCTTTCTTGGCTTTAGCGCTGGCGGGTGAGAATTTGTCGATATTTTCACTAATAGGTTTGATTATGCTCATGGGCTTAGTCGCTAAAAACGCTATTCTGCTTGTTGATTTTACCAACAAGCTAAGAGAAGATGGCAAAAGCTTAGTCGAAGCCATAGTCGAAGCTGGCAAAGAGCGATTGAGACCAATTCTTATGACAACGATAGCTATGGTATTCGGAATGCTGCCGTTGGCTGTTTCCTCGGGAGCGGCGTCGGAAAATCGAAATGGTTTGGCTTGGGTTATTATCGGCGGGCTAACAAGTTCACGGATACTTACTTTTATCGTTGTTGCAACTGTTTATTTGATTTCTAACCGGATTAAAGAGAAATTCATTCTCAGGAAACATAAAATGAAAAATGAAAGTGGCAATTACTCCATTTCAAGCGTAAACATTGTAAATTAAAGTAACACGTGCAACAATACTATTATTTCATTTTTCTTAAAAAATTGAAGAAATAGTATTAATCCGAAAAAAGATTTTTTCAGATACATTTAAGAAAAATATCATTCATAGCATAATGTTATTCATAGCATAATGTTATTCATAGCATAATGTCATTCATAGCATAACATAGTGAAGCAAAAAAAATCATGTGAAGCAAAGAATCCATCTTTCGCGCCGGAACTGGATTCTTTGCCGCTATGTCAATTAACTCCCATAACTTAGCTTCAATGCAAAACTTGGCTTAATCCCGTTTGTAATTGTTTTACTTTTGATAAAATCAATCGGATAATCAAAACCGGCATCGAGGAAAAGCCCAATTCCGCTTGTTTCAAATTCGAAAATATGTGAAAGTTCCAAGCCAAAGCCCGGTTTATATCTGAAAAATTGCTCGTTTCGTTCGAAGAAATCGAGTTTAGAGTTGAAATAAACGGTAGTCGAAAAAAAGCTTTTTCCGTAAGAATGAGTTTGAAAAATATTGTAAGTCCATTGAGAATTTGTAATTATGCTTGGTCCAAGCCATAAAGCACCAATAGTATACACAAAGTATGGAGGAGGTTTTTCAATATGCGAAGTCAAGAGAACAAATCCAATTATACTTGTGCCGACAACAAACCATAAAGTTGTATAATTTGTTAAATACGAGTTGTTATAATTGTTGTTATATGGGTCAGATTGCATCCAATCATAGCCAAAGAGATTAGCCTTGATTGCCAAGGCGTTATCGTCGCCGAAAAAAATATTTTGAAATTGAAACCCAAATCCAACAGAATTTTGGTTATCGGAAAATCGGTAATCAGCGGTGATTCCAAAATGATTAAAAGTTATATAATCCTTTGATAGTAAAATGGATGAAGAAAATATAAAGAACAAGAAAATCACTATTGCTTTCATACTAAATATTTTTATTACTTAAAAATTGATATTTGTCACAAGAGATTGAAACACTATTCCATTTCATATACATTTTTTGATATAAAACACAAACAATGATTAAAAGTTACATCGTTTTATAGTTATTTTGAAGAAATAATTTATAAAACTCAATTTTAGGATTATTAATTATTTATATTAGCATCTAGTCTTTCTTTTTTTTAAAGGATGAACAATTCATCTTGGCTTGATATTTGCTATATTTTGTTTAATTATATATTATTTATGAAGTTACAAACTGCCATATCGAATTTTCTTGAATACTGCGAAAGCGAAAAGAACCTTTCGCATTACACAATCGAAAGCTACTCAAAGGCGCTCGAACAGTTCGGCTGTTACTTGTTCGAAGAGTATGCCGAAGCTATCGACGTCGAAGAAATCACATCCAATGATATACGTCCTTTTCTCGGCTGGCTGCATGATTCCGGTATGAAGCGCAAGTCGTTGCAACAGAAAATTTCAGCCGTTAAATCTCTTTTTAAGTTCTTGTATAAAAAGAAAATTATTGATAAAAATCCTGCTGTGCTCGTTTTGACTCCGAAATCCGAAAAGCTTTTGCCACACTATCTTTTGCAAAATGAAACAGAGAACTTATTTAACCACTTTCCATTAGAATGCGCCGAAGACTATCGCGACTTGGCGCTGCTCGAATTGCTCTATGGCTGCGGATTGCGTATAAGCGAGGCTTTGTCGTTGAACGTCGATTCAATAGATTACAAGCAAAAACAAGTACGAATTACCGGCAAAGGCAGAAAAGAGCGTATTGTTCCGGTCGGACAAAAGGCTCTGGAAGCCGTTTCGGCTTACAAAAACAGACGCAAGGAGTTGGCAATATCAATAAATGAAAATGCGCTTTTTTTATCTTCGCGCGGGCAAAGATTAAACTCTGTCGCGGCTTACAGGATAACGAAGAAGCGATTGTCCGGCGTAACCGAATCGACGAAGAAAAGCCCTCACGTGCTGCGCCATACATTTGCGACGCATTTGTTGGACGAGGGTGCAGACATTCAATCGGTTAGCGAAATGCTGGGGCACTCATCGCTTTCGACAACTCAGATATATACTCACTTGAGTATCGAACGATTAAAGGAAGCCTATAAAAAGGCGCATCCGAAAGCATAATCAAATATATCGCTGCAAAATGTTCAATATTTGAAAGGACTTAGCAATGTATGCAATTTTTGTAAAAAAAAGTAGTTGGAAAACCGAAAAAACATTCAAATTTTTGAATAAACTGAAAATGCAGTTTTCATTATTGATAAATTCGGCTTTCATGTATGACGCAACCATTAAGAATATCCGTAATCGGAACGGGGCATTTAGGTAGTATCCATACCCGTCTTTGGAAAAATGTCCCGAACGCCTTGCTGGCGGGAATTTATGACGTTAACGAAGAGCAAAAAGCGAAGATTGCCACCGAAAACAGCTGCACGGCTTTTACTTCTATCGAAGAACTGCTCGCCTCGAGCGATGCAGTAACAATCGCCGCTCCTACATCGCTGCATTTCGAAATTGCCCAAAGGTGTATCGAGAGCGGTGTTCATTGCTTCATCGAAAAACCCATTACAACGACTCATCAAGAAGCAGCTTCGCTGATTGAGCAAGCACGTTCGAAAAACGTGTTAATTCAAGTTGGACACGTCGAGCGGTTCAATCCGGCTCTTGCCGCATTGAAGGATTACAATTTGAATCCGCTGTTTATTGAAGCGCATCGCTTGAGTCAGTTCAAACCCCGAGCTACGGACGTTTCCGTCGTTCTCGACCTAATGATTCACGATATCGATATTATGCTGTGGCTCGTTAAGTCCCAAGTTGAAAAAATCGATGCCAACGGAGTGCCTATCTTGACAGATACGCCGGATATAGCTAATGCACGAATTCGTTTCAAAAACGGCGCGGTAGCAAACCTTACGGCATCGCGGATTTCTGCTCGTCCCATGCGCAAGATGCGTCTATTCCAACGCGACGCTTATATTTCTATTGATTTCGGTAAATCCGACGTCGAAGTATTCGGTTTGAAAGACAATGACGTAGCTGCAAGCGAGAATAGCGCAGCATTTCTTCTCGGGCAAATCGATACCGGTTCTTCTAACAAGAATATTACATACGAAAAACCGAAAGTTCAGGAAATCAACGCAATTGCCGAAGAGCAGAAAGCCTTTGTCGAAGCAATTCTTGAGCGTCGAAGCGTCGCTGTCAGCGCCGAAGAAGCCGCCGAAGCCCTGCGTATTGCAGAATTAATTTCCGCTCAGATTCAAGAACAAATTGAAAAGATGAAGTGATTTTTTATTATAAGCATAAATATTTCAATAGAGAAGCTAAACCTAACTTTTTTGTTAGATGAGGCATTTATAAACGAAAGCAGACGCTACACATAAGGTGGCGGTTGCCACTTTTTCAAGCGGAAACAATGTGAATTTAAAGAAATTTGCGTTTAATGAAAATATATTCACTTTTCTTTATAATAGAAAATCACCTTATCCCATTTTTCGAAGGGGGGAAAAGAAAATTCTTGATAAGTCATCTATAATCAAACAACTAGATACAATGCGATTAGTCTATTGAGTAATTTGGGTTTATTGGAAGTATCTTAAATATATGAAATCTATTGTTTAACATAATCGTGTTTTATATCATCGGCTTTGTTTTCAAGCAATTGAATTTCCTTAGGAAATGTCATTTTGATTTCCAAGGTAGATGCAAGTTTCAGTAAGTCTGAAATAATTATATCTCTTGCGCTTAATTCATCGATAAATGTCGGGCAATTGAAATAGCAGCTAATTCTTATCACGAGATAACCTTCAGCAAAATCATACAAGCTGGCTTCGACTTTTTCTTTGACAACATACTCTTGATTAAGTGCAATTTGTTTAATGCCGGTAGTAAATGCGCTGATTTTATCTGGTTGTGTGTCATAAGGAATTGTAATTCGAGTCAGAAAGCGACGCATTTCCCGTTTACCCATGTTATCAATAGTCATATCTGCAAGTTTTCCGTTTGGAATAGTTAACAGAGAATTGCTAAATGTTCTTATCCTAGTTGAGCGCACGCCGATTTCTTCAATCACTCCGTCAATATTTTCGGTAATTATCCAATCGCCAGTCTCGAATGGTTTATCGGTATAAATAGTCAATGAACCGAAGAAGTTTTTAATTGTATCTTGTGCAGCTAATGCAAATGCCAAGCCGCCGATTGATACTCCGGCAATCAATGGGGTTATATCAACACCTAAGTTCTGAACAGTATAAATAACGCCAGTAATTATGACAAATATTTTTAATACTTTTCGTATCAAAGGAACTAGATTATCATCGACATTAGTTTTCGTTTTGGATGCAATAAACGAGAGCGCTTCTGATACAACATCCATAAAACGATAAGATATAATCGTCAAAGACAACGGGATAGCTAAATTCTTGATATACTTGAAAACAATGTTGAATGAAGCCGGATAATGCAATATCGGAAGGTATTCGTATAATATAAGTATTACAACAATGATGCTTATTGGTTTGGCTAAAGGTTTAATATATTTTTCAGCTATTCGTTTATGTTTAAATAATCCAAATACTTTAACGAGAAATTTTCCGAATAACCATGCCATTATCCTATATAATATACAGGATACTAATAAGTATGCAATTAAACCAATGATTTGCCAAAGTTCTACGCCAAGAACAATCGTTCTTAACCATAATGGTAATCCGTCGATGAACTTGGTTAACTCCATCGGATATAATTCGTCATATATTTCCGGTATCCAATCAATCGTTTCCTTGGAAAATAACCATCTGTTGCCGACTTTCTCCAGCTTAATGTATATCTCGGATTTAAAAACCTGATAAACATTCTCTCCGGTTATTGAATCCGTGTATTCCGGATTCTTTGGAGCCTTGTCCGGCTTGATAATTAGCGACCGTGCATCCAGTATCCTCTTGAATTGATATGCCAAATTCTTTGACCTTTCAGAACGAGGGTCGCCTACGTTTAATGCCAATGCCGAAATTGCAATGTCATCATCAGATTGCTCAATGCTCTCCTTGAAAAATTTTAATGTTGAATATGGCGAAGAAAAATCATAATCATCTCGCGGATTGGCTTTAGCCTGAAACGAAATAAGTATTTGTAACAGAAATAATAGTGCAATTAATTGCACTATACCGTGCTTCGCCCTAGTATTCTCGCTAATTCCTTTTTGGAGTTTATCTTCCATCTTCATTGTCATCTTTGATATTGAGCTAATATTTAATTGAATATTTTGCACTTAAGTGCAAAAGTTGCACTAATTGATTTGGTCAAACTGCATTATCAATGCTCTCGATCGCTTTATTTAAAAACGACAAAAATGGCAAGGCTGTTTTAGCTTTTCGATGGAGCAAATCGATAAAATCGGCTTTAGCGGAATCTTCATGCTTTAAGTCGCACCAAATGATAAACTCTTTAAGCCGCAGCCATTCTTCTTTTGGGTGGTTTTTCGGGAAGGCGTTTGGAACTCTTTTCAGTTTATCGCCTGTCATAACAACAGGGAATTCATTTAAGGAATCATTAGAAGACAAAATTTTATTTAATTCTTGCCATTCATCGCAAATTAGCTCTCTAACGGCTTTCAGCGCCATTGGAGTTGGGTTGTGTATTCCGGCTGCAACGAAGGATGAATCCGGTTCGTAATGAAAATATAGACCGCCAGTTAGGAAGCTTCTGCCAGCTATCGGTTCTTTTGAAAAAGGGAAGTAAATACCGATATTGGTTTTATAGGGGCTTTTGTCGCTGCTGAAGCGGATGTCGCGGTTCTGTCGGAATAGCGAAACACGTGGCTCGGCGACAAATTGCAGAGCATCTTGCTCGAAAATGAGCGCCATTGCTTCGACTAAAGCTAATGATGGTTGCTTGAGCAATCGCTCAAATTCCGCTTTGTGTTCGATGAACCATTCCTTGTTGTTGTTTTCCTTAAGATTAACAAGAAATTTTTTTGCATCGGCGTGAAAGCCCATG
>CAYLSY010000040.1:0-11618 GCA_964386275.1 uncultured Hyphomicrobiales bacterium | reverse complement strand
CCCCGTCAGGTCCGGAAGGAAGCAGCGGTAAGTTTGCTCTTAGGGCGCCACGGTCAACTTGGCATTTTTTTTTGAGTTAGCTATTATAGCATTCACTATGAAATTCAATCGTTTTGAGCGAAAAGGCATTCCGAGTTGAATGGCTTGGCATGATAATCAAGCTTTTTTTTGATTAATAAACATATGGTTATGATAAATATGTTTATATAATTTATATTTGTAAAATAAATTTGAAAAAAATACAGAAAACATTTTTGGAAAAAGAAAATAAACATCATAAAGTAGCCGTACAAAAAGAAATCATCATCAACGCTTCCTTAAATGAAGTGAGGATTGCAATAACCGAAGACGGTCGTCTCGCCGAGCTTTTCATCGAAATGCCCGACAAGGAACGTTCAATCGGCAGTATATATTACGGCAGGGTTACGAAAGTAATTCAAGGAATTAATGCAGCGTTCATTAATATCGGTGCAGGTCAGGATGCATTTCTTCATTTTTCCGACGTAAACGATTCCTACGAAAATTTAATTACCGACGAAGAAGAAGAACAACCGCCAATCACTCATGAAGAAGCCGAACAAGTTGCTCCAGAACCAAATATTGAAGAACCGGACAGCATTTTCGACGATTTCAATCTTGATGAACCAAAAGAAGAACCTCAAACACCTGCAGAAAACTTGGCGGATACAACTCAAAAGCAAAAAAAACGCGACCAGCCCCCAACTTTTTCTACAAAACGCTCTGGCGACGTGCAAATTAACTTGGAACAAAACCAAAACATAATCGTCCAAGTCGTTCGCGAAGCATATGGCAGCAAAGGATTACGAGTATCGACACGTATCGGAATACCCGGCCGTTACGTAGTTTTGCTTCCATACGAAAATATCATCGGCATTTCGAAAAAAATCGATTCTTTTCAAGAACGAAAGCGTTTGCGCCAGCTTGCCCGCACGATATTGCCTAAAGGTTCAGGATGTATTATCCGCACTGCCGCTCTCGGTATAAACGAAAACGAGCTGATTCGCGATTGGGAATCTTTGATTAACATTTGGAAGGAAATCCAAAAAAAGGTTCAGACAAACAATCCGCCCATGCTGCTTTATCAGGATATGCAGCTTGCCTCATCGGTTATTCGCGACCTTTTTACGGCACAAGTCAAAAATGTCCACATAGATTCGAAGAAGCATTACAAGGAAATAATAAATTACCTTAAGGCAAACTCGCCAGATTTGTGCGACAAAGTTGTGCTATACAGCGGCAAAGAGGCTATTTTTTCACACTTCGGCGTCGAAAAAGAACTTGAGCTTTCTTATAAACGCAAGCTGCTTCTGCCCAGCGGCGGCTCAATCGTCATCGACCAAACCGAGGCAATGGTTATTATCGATGTCAATTCAGGTCGAGCAATTACCGAAAAACAACAAGAAGCCAACGCCATGAAAACGAATATCGAGGCAGCAAAGGAAATTGCGCGCCAAATCAGGCTTCGCGACATAGGCGGAATGATACTTATTGATTTCATCGACATAACAAGCGACAAATACAAGAAAAAGCTCTATCAGATTATGAGAAATGCGGTCTCGGTCGACCGCGCTAAAACTGTTATTTATCCTCTGACTCAGCTCTGCATCATGCAAATAACCCGCCAGCGGATTAACCAAAATATTGCCGAAAAGCTGAGCGAAACTTGCCCAATGTGTCAAGGCTCCGGCAGAATCGCCTCGAAAGCCGTGCTGCTCAATCAAATCGAGCGTTGGCTGAAGAATTTCAGAACTTATTCCAAAGAGTTCCGTCTAATGCTTTATGTTCACCCGAATAACGCAACTTATTTGACCGAAGGAACGATTTCGAGAATTGCAAAAATGATGATTAAATATTTCGTAAAAATAAAAGTGATTCAAAACGAAAGCATTCACATTGACCAGTTCAAGTTCTTCTCTGTCAAGCGGCAAAAAGAGATTACCAACGAGTTTATATAATGAATATTGATTCGAATGTACATACAGGAACAAGAAAACTAACGATTCTCGGCTCCACTGGCTCGATTGGAGTTCAAACTCTCGATGTTGTTGCCCAAAATGGCTCAATCGAAATTGAATATCTTACAACAAACTTTAACATCGATATTCTAGCCGGACAAATCGAACGTTTTCGTCCAAAAGGCGTCGTAATAGCTGACGAGCATGCTTATCAGGAGTTCAAATCCAAATACTACTTTCAAGATTTGACCGTATTATGCGGCATCGAAGGGCTATTAAATGCTGCTACAGCAAAAGAATCCGACACAGTGTTAACGGCACTTGTTGGTTTTAGCGGTCTATTGCCAACAATCGCCGCCATTGAAGCTGGCAAGGCAATTGCCCTAGCAAACAAAGAAACGCTTGTTGCTGCTGGTAGCATTGTTATGAGAAAAGCAAAAGAGCATAATACTACGATTATTCCTGTTGATAGCGAACACAGCGCTATACTTCAATGCCTTGCGGGCGAAAGCCCTGAATCGGTGGAAAAGTTAATTTTGACTGCATCCGGCGGCCCGTTTCAAGAATATTCAGCGGAAAGTTTCTCGAATATCACTGTTGAACAGGCACTGGCGCATCCAAATTGGTCGATGGGCAATAAAATTACGATTGACTCTGCAACAATGATGAACAAAGGCTTCGAGGTAATCGAAGCGCATTGGCTTTTCGGATTATCACGCCCGAGAATCGAAGTGGTAGTGCATCCGCAAAGCATTGTG
Source organism: uncultured Hyphomicrobiales bacterium (assembly GCA_964386275.1). Lineage (GTDB taxonomy): Bacteria > Bacteroidota > Ignavibacteria > Kapaibacteriales > UBA2268 > CAYLSY01. The sequence continues at coordinate 8,884 of CAYLSY010000040.1, read as the reverse complement.
CATTCGCTTGTGCAGTTCCGCGACGGCTCGGTCAAGGCTCAGCTTGGTTTGCCGGATATGAGAATTCCGATTTCCTATGCCCTGAGCTGTCCGATGAGAAATGAATACGATTTCCCGCGTATGGATTTAACTGAAATATCTACACTTAGCTTTTCTTTGCCGAATTTGAACAAATTCCCGTGCCTGCGCCTTGCATACGAGGCTATGGATGCCGGCGGAATTATGCCTGCTGCATTAAATGCAGCGAATGAGGTTGCGGTAGCAGCTTTTCTGGCTAAGAAAATTAATTTCGCTCAGATTCCGGTTTGCATTGAAAGAACAATCAATAAAATTACATTTATCGCTAATCCGTCTATAACTCAAATAATTGAATCGAATGACGAAGCAAGATTAATTGCCGAAGATGAAATTAAGGAATTTGGAATTAGGAATTGACACCTATAAGTATACTGGAAAGCAAGATATTCTGGGATTAACCCGAAATGCATCTTGTAAATCGACACACATATTGAAGGATGAATGCCGAAACCAGTTCAATTTCACAACTAAGCGTTTATATTCACAAGTAATTGTATCTTAATATAATTACGAAAAACGACACAAACCTGCTTTAGCAATAGTGGTAAAAAATAGATAAAGTAATTATTAACCAAATATAGAATCAAATGGAAAGTTTTCTTAGCAGTTTGTTTTATTTCATCATACTTATTAGTATATTAGTTGTAATACACGAATTCGGACATTTCATTTCTGCTCGTCTGACGGGTATGCGTGTCGATATATTCTCTGTAGGCATGGGTTTTCGCGTTTTAGGTTGGAGCAAAAAGGACGGTTTCAAATTCGGCAAGCTGCCCAAAGATTGGGATAGCGAAGGCTCGACAGATTACCGATTATCTCTATTTCCTGTTGGCGGTTACGTAAAAATCGCAGGAATGATTGACGAAAGTTTTGATACCAATTTTATTAACAAGGAGCCGCAGCCATATGAGTTCCGTTCGAAAAAGACTTGGCAGAAAGCAATAACCATATCGGCAGGCGTTATATTGAATGCTGCACTGGCAGTGGCGATTTTCGGCGGATTGAAATTCTTTAACGGCGAATCGCTAAGGGCAACAACGACGATAGGTTATGTCGATTCGGCTTCTGTTGCCGCGAATGCAGGATTGATGGCTGGCGACAAGGTTTTAGAAGTAGACGGCAAAAAAGTAGACACTTTCGAAGACCTATTGGAAGCGCTTGCAATAAACAAACTCGGTTCGAACAAAACCGTAATTGTCGAACGTAACGGCGAAAAAATAAATCTTGCTTTCGACGGTTCGAAAACACTCGATGCATTATCCAAGGAAACTGGGCTGGGTATTTATTCTGACAATATGAAGATATTTATTCGAGACGTTGTTGCCGGAGCGCCTGCCGAAGCCGCTGGTATTCTTGCTAATGACACTGTTTTGGCTGCCAACGGGATACCGCTGCTATCGCATATGCAATTCAGAAATATCATTAAAACGAATGCAGGTATTCCGATAACCGTTTTACTGAAACGCGGTGCCGACACTATGTCGCTTCAGGTTACGCCGTCGGCTGAAGGACTCATCGGTATCGAGCAAGTCGAAAGCTATGTCGGGCAGATTCAAACAAGAAATTTCGGCTTGTTTGCTTCGATTGGCGCTGGTTTTGCCGATACATGGCGGGCATTGGAGTTATCATATTTATCAATCAAGCATGTTGTTGCTGGAAATATTCCCGTCAAACAGGCAATAGGCGGACCAATTATGATTGCAAAGAAAGCTTCGCAATCAGCCGAAATGGGTATTTCGAGCTTTCTTAGTTTCGTCGGCTTAATTTCGATTACCTTAGCCATAATTAATATTCTTCCCTTCCCAGCTTTGGATGGCGGTCACTTGATTTTCATAATAATCGAAGGAATAATTCGAAGGGAAGTACCGGTAAAAATCAAACTTGCCATTCAAAATGTCGGATTTTTTATCTTATTGGCTTTGATGGGCTTAGTAATTGTTTACGATATTATTCGGTAAACAAGATAGAAAAATTCAGTTTTTATTATTATGAGTTTTGAATCTTCGATAAATATTGAACCGAATGAATTTGAAATCCTTATTCGTAAACGTGGCGAGGATGACTTTACGGCTTATTGTCCTCAATTGAATATTATGTTTAAGGGAAATGACCATGAACGCGTCAGACAAGACTTGGCAGCGCATATTCAAAGGCATATCGAAGCCCTTGAGTCTATCGACAGCATTGGTTCAGATGATTACGATAATAACAAGTATCACGATGATGCTACTCAAGGAATTTCGGAAATAATACCTTCGGATTTCGATTCAACTTTAAATAATAGCGCCGATAGTATTGACAACACTTTACCAAACGAGGATTGATGCCGTATGGTCAGGCATAAGCTCGGAAAATTGCTTTCTTTTTGGTGGATGAGAATTTCGTTATTCTTATTGTTTTCGTTGGTATTAATATCAATTATTTCTTTTGTTTTAAGTCATATAAGCAGTATTTTATTCTATGAATCAATTCGATTTAGCTTTACTTATGCAGTAGCATTGCTTGCAGTATCATGCCTTATCGAATGCTATCGCAAAGGCAGCCGCTTTTGGGCTTTCGGGATAAGATTCGACAGGTTTACATTTCTCGATATTTCAACAGGGTTTTTGATTTCTACTGTTTCAATCTTCGCTATTTCGCTAATATCCTTGCTTTTCGGTGCTAATATTTATTACCCGAGATATTCTTCAATTATTGATACTCTAATAAATAATACATTAATTGTATTTTTCTCGGTAATGACCGAAGAATTGATTTTCAGAGGTATCGTTTTTCAAGCAATTAGGGATAAATACGGGAATGCCGTTGCAATAATCGTTTTGACTATTATTTTCGTGCTAATACATAATCCTTCGAACGAAATTTTTATTACCAATCTAATTATCGGCAATATATTGATGAGCATTATGTTTATCCGCACTAATTCGCTTTGGATGCCATTTTCATTCCATTTTTTCTGGAATTTTCTGCAAGCCACCTTCTTTTCGCAAAGCGTAAGCGGAAATCTATATTCTTCATCCATTATGTTTGTCAAGCAATCGTCGGATTATCAATGGCTTACCGGTGGCATGCTCGGACTGGAATTCGGGCTTTTGGCAACGATATTCTTAATTTTATCAATACCTATCGTTTTGCGATTCGGCAAGGAATCGCCGTTTCTGGCTTCAGTTTTATTCAGGAGGCGGCATGAAGAATCTGCTGCTTAGTATGTTTATTACTATTTGTTTCTTAGCTTTCTACGGCGAGTCCAATGCTCAATGGCCCATTATGAAACCCGACGCCGACAGCATGACACATATTTGTTTGGATTATATCTACGACATGCAGTTCGATAAAGCGCGCGAATGCTATGTAAATATACAATATCGTTATCCCGAACATCCAATTGGTTATTTCCTCGATGCATTGGTCGAATGGTGGAATATCACTTTATACCGAGAAACTGAACAATACGACAACATTTTTCTTATGAAAATTGAACGCGTAATTGATGTATGCGATTTGATTTTAGCAAAAAATGAAGCAGATATTGTCGGATTATTCTTCAAAGGCGGCGCTATCGGATACAAGGGCAGGCTTTACACTTTGCGTAACGATTATCTGAAAGCCGCCACAGCAGGCAGCAAAGCTCAGGAAATATTAAACACATGCCTTACTATTGCCGAACATAACTATGACGTAATGCTCGGAACAGGTATATACAACTACTTTACCGATGTGTTGAGGAAGGATTATCCTTTGCTCGAGCCGCTCTTGAGCTTTTTGCAGCCCGGTAATAAGGCAATCGGCTTATCACAACTAAGAGCAGCAGCACGAAATTCCGTTTACTCCTCTGTTGAGGCTAAAGTTGTATTATTGCAAATTTACTACCAATATGAAAATAATATTGCCGAAGCAATGAAAATCGCCAAGGAATTGCACGAACGATACCCAAATAATCCTTATTTCGAGCGGTATTTGGGACGCTGCTATGTTAGAATGTATGAAATTGACAAATGGGAACGCCTATGGAAAAACGTTATTAACTCATTTGCTCGACATAAATATGGTTACGATAATTATACTGCCCGCGAAGCGCTATATTACGTCGGCTCGGCATTGCTTTACAAGGGGCAGTATTCCAATGCTCTGAAATATTTCAAAAAATGTATCGAAGCCAGCAAATTGCTCGACGAAGTGGATTCCGGCTTCAAAATCAAGGCATACATCAAATCCGCCAACATTTACGATATACTCAACGACAGGCAAACAGCAGTCAAATTATATAACGAAATACTGATGATGAAAGATTACGACAATTCGCACAACGAAGCGCGCAGATTTCTGGCAAAACCATTTGGAAAGAATTGAGCAATGCCGATTCTTTACAGATATATATTGAAGAACTTTTTACTGACTTATATTTTCGGTTTGGTAGCTCTATGTTCGATTTTTCTAATCGTCAATTTGCTGGAAAGTCTCGACAAGTTTCTCGATAAAAACGCCGGAATTGACGTAATAATGCTTTATTACCTTAATTATTTCCCAGAAATTCTTAAAATCATGTCGCCAGTCGGAATACTGCTTGCAACGCTGTTTTCCATAGGAAAGCTTTCGACCCAAAACGAGATTACGGCAATGAAATCCGGCGGTATGAGCCTTTATTTGCTTATGACGCCGCTGGTTATACTTACTTTGGCAATGAGTTTCTTCCAACTTTATTTCAACGGATGGATTGTGCCGGTAGCAAATCAACGCAAGTTCGCAATCGAGAACACCTATTTGCATGAATCGAAAAGCGGCGGTCCAATAAGCAATCTTTACTTTAGGGACTCGCCCACACGCAATGTCATCATTCAATACTACGATTCAAAGCTTAATATCGGCTACAATACTTCAATAGAAGATTTTACTCCCGAGCCGTCGCCCCGATTGGTCCGAAAAATCGAAGCCAAGAGCATCGTTTGGGATTCAACTTCTATGCAATGGAAAATCATAAACGGAGTTGAAAGGCGCTACGAGGATAAGTACGTTATTTCAAAAAGAATTGACACATCGTTTATTCAATTGAATATCGACAATATCCAAATTTCTCGAATAAAGCGGCTTCCCGAAGAAATGGATTTCAACGAAATGCAACAGTATATTGAAATGCTAAGTCGAGGAGGTAAGGATACTCGCAAACAAGTTATTGAATATTATGGTAATTACGCTTTTCCTTTCGCCAATCTCATTGTAGTTTTGTTCGGTGTGCCTTTCGCTTCGGTCAGGCGAAAGGGGGGAATGGCAATTCAAATTGCGGCTGCAATGATTGTAGCTGTAACATATCTTGTTTTCACTAAGTTAAGCCAAGTTATAGGTTACTCGACCGATTTTAACCCAATTGTCATTGCATGGTCCGCTAATATTATTTTTTTGATAGCCGCTTTAGTAATCATTTATAAAACAAGAACTTAGCATAAGGTTCGATGATTGAAACCGATTCAACAAATATTGTTGACCGCAAAAATATCCCCGGCAGTTCTTGCAAGGAAGCTGCTTTCGAAATTTAAATTTGCCGTAAGTAGGAAGTCATTAAAATACAGAGACTTCGCAAGACCAACGTCAATCGCCGACGAAGATTTCTTTTCGTTTTTTCGAAACGGTTTCGAATTGATACATTGCTTTAAAAAAATCTATAAGTTACCATCAGTTGAGCATTTAAGTCAATTCAAATACGAAATTAAGGAGTTATCCGAAAAAGCTCTCAAACATGAGTTCAATCTGCTCGGCTCCGGCTGGGTCAAAGTGTGCCATGGTATGCAGGCAAGCGGTTTCGAAGGAATTACATTTCAACCTTCAACGCCATTCGGTAACATCTCAGATTTCATTCATACTTCAATAAATCCAAGCAATAAAGACACTTCCCTTGCGATAGCATCTCATATTTCACCGAATTACAATCCAATAGATTGGCAATCGGACATCCGCAGCGGCTACCGTTGGAGCGAAAGCGTTTGGCATAGAGAAATACAAGTGGCTCCGGAATTGGGCGCTGATATTAAGCTGCCATGGGAACTTGGGCGAATGCAGCATTTATTTATTTTGCCGTTTGCGGCTGAACTATCCAAGATTTATCCTGATGAATTCAAGGCGTTCGAAGAATATGCCGAAGAATTTCGAAACGAAATATTGGATTTCATCGCATCGAATCCGCCAAGATTCGGAGTTCAGTGGAAATCGTCTATGGATGCGGCTATCCGTGCAGTTAACATGATAGCAGCATTTTGTTTTGCGATGGATTGCGGTTTCGAATTCGACAACGAATTCAATACACTCTTTTTTAAATCTCTTGTCGAACATGGAAAGCACATCGTCGAAAATCCAGAATGGAGCGAAGGTTTGCGCGGGAATCACTATCTTTCATGCGTTACCGGTTTGTTGATTATTGCCGCATCGCTTGAACAATCAGATTTAGCTGATAAATGGCTGCTGCTGGCAATTCAGGAGCTTTGCTCGGAAATTCTTTTTCAGTTTCAAGCCGATGGCACAAATTTCGAGGCTTCAACGAATTATCACTGCCTATCGACCGAAATCGCCCTGCACGGCATGATTACAATTGGATTCTTACCTGTTGAACGATTGAACAGATTAAAAAAAATTCCAAAGCAAAGCATCGGCTCACGAAAAATACTGAATAAAGAGAAACAGTATTTTTCGTTTGATGAAAACGGAAAAATTTCCCTTCATGAACAGATAATCGAACGAATCGCTGGCGCAGTCCGGTTTATTGATGAAATCATCAACGCAAACGGCGATGTTTTGCAAATCGGCGATAATGATTCCGGCTGGTTTCTGCCTCTGACTGCTTATCTGGAAAAGGCAGAGACTAAGAATAAAACAGGAAAACGAAGTATTTTGCAACTATATGATATTTTATCTGGTTACGGGAAATTAACCAATAATAAAAACAATATAATTGAAACACTAGAATTAGATATTTTTAATATTGGCTCTGATATACATTTTCCTAATATTATTAGTTCAATAGAGGCTGAAAAGCTGCGTGCATACAACGATTTCGGTTTGTATATCTACCAAAATGAAAACTATCGAATCGCAATTCGTTGCGGCTCGGTCGGACAGCTCGGCAAAGGCGGTCATGCGCATAACGACATACTATCATTCACACTCGATATCGGCGATTTGGAAATAATCGTCGACACTGGGACTTACGTCTACACAGCATCACCGGAATTGCGTAATTTATATCGTTCAACAAAGATGCACAACACTTTGGCGATGGAGTCATTAGAACAAATCACGTTTCCGGGCAACGACGCCGAATCGCTGTTTTGGCTCAGCCGTTCGAAGAAATCACCCAAAGTATTGTCGTTCAATGACATAGGATTCGCCGGAGTTCATTATGGTTTCCCCAAACCATGCAAAAGAGTAATTCGTTTTGATAAGAAACGCCTTTTTTTCGAAGATTCATGCAAAGCTTACAGCACGAAAGAACTAAACCTGCGCTTGGCTCCCGGTTTATTTACTGAAGTGATTGACGATTCTTCGGTAAAAATTTTAATGAAAAATAATTGCATATGTTCTTTTCATTTTCAAGGTGCGAAACCGGTTGTGGAGCAATACTTTTATTCAAGGCAATATGGCGAGAAAGAAGCTGCACCAGTGATTAAAGTCCATTTCAATGATTCAGAAATAAAATGGAAAATTAGAATTTTCAATTATTAAGAAAAGTGAAATATTATTAATCATGAACATTTTTCTTTGAATTCACATTGTTTACGATTATAAAAGTGGCAAACGCCACCTAATTTTCATTCGCAATTACTCAGGTTTTATTATTTTTGTTGATGTTAAAATGATATTTTAAGTTAAGATATTCAGTAATAATTAACCAAGACACGCAACACAATGAACATCATACAATTCGAAGAGGGTCCAATCGCGACGATGTGTTACCTGCTCGTTGACGAAACGGAAAAGAAGGCAGTGTTAATAGATGCGCCGCCCGATTGTTTTGAGAATATTTCTGAGAAGCTGATAGAGCTTGAATTAAAGCTTGATGCCGTGCTATTGACGCATTCTCACTGGGACCACACAGTCGATTCAGCCCTTTTTATTGAAAAAATGGGCGCAAAGGTTTTTATTCATAAATTAGACAATTACCGTTTGGTCGAGCCGATGAAGCATAGCTTGCTCTATCTTCCGTTCGAAATCAAACCGGTAACAAGCGCTGAATTTCTCGAAAATGGCGCTCGGCTTAGTTACGGTTCAATCAACTTGGATGTAATCCACACTCCCGGACATACCGAAGGCAGCGTTTGTTATTATGCCAAGGAGCAAAATCTACTGTTTTCCGGTGATACTCTGTTTTGCGAAGGTATAGGCAGGACAGACCTTCCCGGAGGCGACACCGATAAAATATTCGCTTCAATTCGCAATAAATTGCTTATTTTACCGGAAAAGACGCGGGTCTACCCCGGACATGGAACATCGACAACTATTGAAAACGAATTGGCTTATATTCAACTTTTAACGTAAAATGAAAAATATCATATACTTATTATCATCGTTTATTTTTATCGCATTTTTCGGAGGATGTTATACATTCACCGGCGGCTCAATACCCGAGCATTTGAAAACACTTCAAATAGCCGCTGTTGCCGATAATTCTGGTTTCGGCGACCCTCGATATAAAGAACAATTGACTAACTACCTGATTTCGAAATTCAGAGGCGATAACTCGTTTTCGGTTGTGGATTTCGGTGGCGACGCAAAATTATCAGTCAGCATAAGTTCAATTCGCGACGAAACTTACGCCGTAAAA
>CAYLSY010000039.1:0-11629 GCA_964386275.1 uncultured Hyphomicrobiales bacterium | reverse complement strand
GAAGAAACAGAATCGGAAGTTATAGTATCGATTAAGGATTACGGTATCGGCATGCGTCAAGAACTACTAGACAATCTCTTTAAACTTGACGCCAGAGTATCGCGCGCAGGCACCGAAGGCGAGAAAAGTTCTGGTTTGGGACTGATTCTATGCAAGGAATTTATTGAGTATAACAAGGGCAAAATAACCGTTGTCAGCAAAGAAAACGAAGGAACAACTTTTTTTGTACATTTACCCATTAAGCAAAGGGAATGATTTGGCGATTGCCACTTTATCAAATCCCAACAATGTGAAATAAAAGAATAATGCTTATAATTCAAATTATTTCATTTTTCTTTATAATAGATGCACTCGTATGATGCCTAAACCAAAATTGTATTGTAATTAAAAGCCTTATAGAATTTGTTAATCTGTAGACTTCGGCACTAAAACAGTAACATGGCTTGGCAAACTGCCCGTCGCTTCAAGCGTTTTTACTTTTTTGATAATTAACGCGTCAAGCGTTGTTTCAGGTTTTACAACAAGCATTCCTTTCTTTGTAACAATACTATGCGAAACAATCATACCGCTTTGTAGTTTGCTAACAGGTAATTCCATTTCGACATAATCGACATCATTTCCCGATTTGGTATCGATTGAGAACGAATCGCTGCCTTGAGTTACGGGTATTTCACCTTCTTCAATAATGTTTTCGAGCGATTTTGAATTGAAGGACTGGTCTAAATCGAAAATCTTGATTGAAAGAGATTCCTGAACAGGTTTAAACTCTGTGTAAGTATGTTTTTTTATTAAATCGATAAACATTTGGAAGGCATCCAAATCGAACCAATTTGCCCGCCGATACAGTAGTTTCACAGCTTCGTTGTGCCGCTTGAAAGTCGTTTCGCGATCCTGAACAAGAAAGCCATTACGTCTTAAAGTTGGCAATGATTCTGGTTGAATTCTGTAAACGCTGTTATGATACATGTTTGCGAGCGACAAGATGTAGGCTTCCTTTGAAATTGCGTGTCCGGTCAGTTTTTGAGGTAAACCCGAACCGTCGTTATGTTCCCAAACCTGAACTAGCGTGGAAGCGTTGTTGGCAAGCAAGATATTAGAAGTAGCTTCTTTTATTAGATTTAAATAGACTTCAAAATACTTTTTCTGTTCTTCTTCGGATAAGTCAAACGGGTCCGTCAGATAAAACTTCAAAGGCATTGCAGACTGAATAAGACAGAAAAGATTGGCGGATAAATTCAGGTCGATTATTTCTTCGTTATTGAAACCAAGCTCTTTTGCCACGTGCATCGAAATACCTACAACATTATGCAGATGATTCTTGAAATGGTAAAGCTCGGAATACTTTTGTAACTTGGATAGTACTTGGAAAGAAGAATAAAGAAATAATTTATTACCCGGACCCTGAGAGGAAAGGTGCATGTTTGCCGATTTAAGCTCTTCGATTTTTGTATTAAGCTCGGCAATAGTTTTCTGGCTTGTTAGTTTCGAGTTATGGTAATCGAACGCTATTTTATTTGAATTTCTTCAACCGGTTTTGTCATATACATATAGGCATGGGCTTGATTAATTGCCTCGATAATGTCTTTCGGATTTGTATGGCCAGTGATGATGACACGCGTCGCCAATGGCACATACTGAATGCTCTTTTGAAGGAATTCCGAACCTTGAATACCGGGCATAACTTGGTCGCTGAGAATTACGCCCGGTGTAAATCCTTCTGAAAGCACCTTTAGCGCCGCTTCGCCTGAATCAGCTGTTCTTATTTCATAATGCTTCTCGAATATTTTAACCATCAGCTTTAAGAAAAACTTGTCGTCGTCAACTATTAGCAGGGCGCCTTTCTTCTTCTGTTGCGTTTCGGCAGTTTTTATAACATTTTCTTCCATAATCCCGTTCGTTTTATTAGATTTGTAATCACTAATTCTTAAATCTCATTGATATTTAAAAATATTAATATAATTATTTTTTTTTAATTTTCAATCGTTTTTTATATTAACTTCATTGATTATTTATGGCACAAAACGCAATAAAATCTCTTGAAATATCTCTAAAAAATAAATTTAGCCTTTTCCTGAGAAAAAAGAAAAATACTATTTTAATTGCTCAACCCGATGATATATTCAATGATGACGAATTATTCTCCATTTTACTTTTAAGACAAGATAGAATCGGGGATTTACTCGTCAGCGTTCCAACAATTAAAGAGCTGCGAAATACTCTGCCAAACACCCGAATCGATATTATTCTCGGTTCGAAAAACATAAGCGCACGCAAGGCAATAGAACCTTACATCGATAACATCTATCTTTATGATAAAAAATTACTTTCATCGATTTCAATGTTGATGAAAATCAGGAATCAGGAGTATGCGCTTGTTATCGATATGTTCGACAATGCTTCGTCGACATCTTCATATTTAACGAACTGGTCGAATGCAGCGCTTGCGCTGGGTATCGAAAAGTCGAATAGGGATTGCTATAACTATATTGTGCCACTCAAGGATAAAAATACCACACATATAACAGAACGAATAGCTCAATTGCTTTTACCCTTCGGCATCGAGCCAACAAGTTTGGACTTAAGGCTCGAATACCCGATTTCGAGAGAAGAAAAGAATGCTGCCCGCTCTCTTTTACCAATTGACGCAGACAAACAAGTATTAGGCATAATTCTGAGCGGCTCTAGCCCGGAAAAGTTTTGGGGACAAGAAAATCTAACCAGATTTCTTATTTCTTGCAAACAGCATTTTCCTCAATTGTCGCCTGTTTTGTTCTACCAAAATGATAAAGCTGAAACAGCCCGCGCAATCGCCAGCCAAAGCGGCGCAGCTATAGCCACGCCAGCAAAGGATTTCCATGAATTTGCGGCTGCGGTATCTTTATGCGATTATTTGCTTACACCCGACACATCGGCAGTGCATCTGGCATCGGCATTCAAAATTCCATGCGTAGCGCTTTATACTTATAGTGGAAACCAATTCGGCATGCCATGGTATCCTTATAAAACAACATACAAGGCGCTGGTTACAGAATGCTCCGACGGTATTAAGATGATTTCGCCGGATGAAGCAGCCAAAGCGCTATCGGAGATTTTAAAATGAGATTTCTGAAAAACTGACCAAAAGATGATTTCGTTATTCTGAGTATCAGACCACCGGCGCTACGCTTAGTGGCAAGCCAATGACATTCTTTTCCCCTCATTGGGGAAAGGGGGTTAAGGAGATTTTATAAAAAAACTTCTCAAATAAATAAAAGCTCTTCCGAATTAATGGAAGAGCTTTTTCAATTTTATATTTTTTGTGTATTGCAAAAAAAATAATAATTAACTATTAATCCAAGAAATGCACGAACATTCCATCACGCAATTTCGGCTCGAACCAAGTTGATTTTGGCGGCATTATTTTGCCTGCATCGGCGATTGCAATCAGCTCGTGAATCGAAGTCGGATAGAGCGCAAATGCCAGTTTCATTTCTCCTGAATCGACACGGCGTTCCAACTCTTCGAGTCCACGAATGCCGCCGACAAAGTCGATTCGCTTGCTTGTGCGCGGGTCGTCGATGCCGAGCATGGCGTCCAGCACATACTTTTGCAAAATCGATACGTCGAGCCGCTCGACCGGGTCGCTTATTGCGAGCAAATCGGCATTAGCCTTCATGCTGTACCATTTCTTATTAATATAAAGACCGAACTCGCCTTTGTTTTGCGGATGATATTTGCCATTGGCTTCGGTAACTGTAAAATGCGATTTCAGCTTATCGAAGAACTCGGCTTCAGTCATGCCGTTCAAGTCTTTGACAACGCGGTTATAGTCCATGATGTAAAGCTGCGATGCCGGAAACAGCACAGCAAGGAAGTAGTTGTATTCTTCGTCTCCGCGATGATTGGGATTGGCTTCGCGGCGTTCGCGACCGACGATTGCTGCGGCTGCAGAGCGGTGATGCCCGTCGGCGACATATAAATTAGGAATAGCGACGAATGTTTTTTCAATTTCTGCAATCGCTTCCTTGTCTTTTATCACCCACGATTGATGGCGAATGCCATCTGCTGCGACGAAATCGTTTTCCGGAGCGGCGGCAATGACTTTTTCGACGATTGCATTGATTGCGTCGTTATCGCGATATGTAAGGAAAATCGGCCCTGAATGGGCATTGGTAACGCGAACGTGGTTGCAGCGGTCTTCTTCCTTGTCTTTGCGGGTTTTTTCGTGCTTTTTGATTACGTCGTTCAGATAATCATCTACCGAAGCGCAGCCGACCAAGCCGTATTGGGTACGGCCGTTCATCGTTTGAGCGTAAACATAGAAGTATGGCTCTGGGTCTTCGACGAGGACTTTGTCGTCGATTAATTTCTGAAGATTTTCTTTGCCTTTTTGATAAACCAGCGGGTCATAGTGGTCGATCGACGGGTCGAGGTCGATTTCCGGTTTGCCAACGTGTAAAAATGAGAGTGGATGCCCTTGTACTTCGATGCGGGCTTCATCCGAATTTAAAACATCATATGGTTTTGCAGCGACTTCCGAGGCAAGTTCCGGTTTAGGGCGGAATGCCTTGAATGGCTTAAATATAGACATATTTTTTTCCTGTAATTTTTTCTTTTAAATAAATATATGATAGAAGACAATAATACTATGACATCTTTTTCCCCCTTTGAAAAAGGGGGAAGGGGGATTTTATGATAAAACTAAACCTTTAAAATCACATTTACATAAGATGTCATAAATAGTTCAGCGAAGCATCCATTATTTCTTCAAACAATCGATAACTTTTTGTGCGATTTCCGCGCCGACACGCTCTTGCGCTTCGAGTGTTGAGGCTCCGATATGAGGCGTTACCGATACTCTTGGATGATTGATTAATTCCTTTTGCGCTTCGCCAGCCGGTTCATTTTCGAAAACATCGATACCGGCATATTTAACCGTGCCGTCATTGAGCGCAGCCAGCAAGTCTTTTTCTGAAACGACACCGCCGCGTGCGCAATTGATGATTACGACGCCTTTTTTCATGCGGGCGAATTCTTTGGATGTTAAAGCGGGACCTTCCTCTTTTATAAAAGGCATGTGGAGCGAGATAAAATCAGATTTTTCAAGAACTTCTTCTTTAGATACAAGGGATACGTTCAAGTCGGTTTCCTTAACAAATGGGTCGAATGCAATCACGGTCATGCCAAGTCCTAAAGCGCGTTTTGCTGTTTCCTTGCCGATATTGCCGAATCCGAGCAGACCGAGAGTTTTACCAGTCAGTTCAATGCCTTTGGCATATTCTTTTTTGGGCCATTTGCCTTCGCGCATTGCTGTATTGCTCAAGTTCAGGAAGCGGGAAACGGCGAACATGTGTCCTATTGCCAATTCTGCTACTGAAATCGACGATGCGCCCGGTGTGTTCAAAACGGGAATGCCTTTTTCCTTGGCATATTTTGTATCGATATTGTCCAAGCCAACTCCGCCGCGGGCAATGCACTTCAAGTTGCCGGCGTCGATGACTTCACGGGTTACTTTAGTGGCTGAGCGAACTATAATTGCGTCATATTCTTTGATTTTAACGAGTAAATCTTCGGGTCCATATGTGGTTAAATCTACTTCGAAACCGGCATTGCGCAACATTTCAGCTGCAGCGGCTTCAATTCCGTCGTTAACTAATATTTTCATTTCAACAACCTCAAATACTTATAAATAAAAAAGTTTTTCAGTCAAAGCAAAATTAACAAGAATTTTTCGAATTAACACAAAAAATTCATTTTAATAAAAAAACGATATTTTCGTCTAAAATATTTCCCGTATTGTTTATATATTTGAAATCTTGAAAGTTACATTTAAAGTTATTGTTAAAGTTACTGTTGAAAACGAACCCTTTTGAATGTAATCTTTATTCAGCCCGGAAATCGCCGGATTCAACATTCTCAAATATGTAATCAGGAAAAAATACTTAAACATAAATAATCAATATGAGGTGTTTTAAAAATGGGAAAACCGCAAAAATTATTAGTGATTTTACTATCTTGTTTAATTTCGCTGATGCTTTTAACCGATGCAGATGCTCAAAAAAAGAACTCAAAAAAACCGGCCAAGACAGAACAAACTTCCAAATCTAATCCTGCCGGAAATAATGTTAACGAGTCCGGTAAATCGGCTCCAATCGAAGTTATTGCCAAAGTCGGCAACGAAAACATTACTTTTGCCGAACTCGAGCGCGCATACAAGAAAAACCTAAACCGCAAGGATATCAACCTCCGAAGCATTTCCGAAGACAGCCTCCGTGATTTTCTTGAGCTATACATCAAGTTCAAGCTGAAAGTCCTCGATGCCATCGACCGCGGCTTCGATAAAGACACAAGCGTTATCAAAGATTTCAAACAAAACCGCCGTTCCTTAACCGAATCATTCTATTTCGATAAAAAACTTACCGAAGCCAATGTAGAAAAGCTGCTCGAAATGAGGAAAAGAGAGCTGCAAATTGCATACATCCTTATTCAAATCATGCCTGTCGATAACGCCGACACAACTAAAGCTTATGAAAAAGCCCGTAAAACCCTCGACTTAATCAAAAGCGGCAAATACTCTTTTGAACAAGCTGCAAAGGATTCTTCGGATGACCGCCAAACAGGAGAAATGGGCGGACTGCTCGAGCAATACATTACCGCAGGCAATACTCAGCGTCCGATTGAAAATGCAATTTACAGCCTAAAGCCCGGTCAGGTCTATCCCGAGCTGATTTCAACAAAATACGGTTATTTCATTTTAAAACTATTGAAAAACGAACCGAGAATTAAAGTTAAACCCAGCCATATCCTAATTGCACGCAATCCGGGGCAAGATTCTTTAGCAGCCATTAAGAAGGCAGACAGCATACTCGCCTTGCTGAAAAGCGGCGCTGCATTCGATAAACTTGCCGAAGAAAACTCCGACGATCCTCAATCGGCAATGCACGGCGGTGAACTCGGCGCATGGTATAGCCGTTCAACCGGTCTCGAAGGCACGAACAGGCAGCTGATGCCCGCTTTTGTCGAAGCCTTGTTCAACCTGAAAGACGGGCAATATAGCGGTAAAGTCATTACCGATTACGGTATTCATATTATTCGACGAGACTCCACAAAAGCTATTGATGTCGAATCGGAACGCGAAGAAGTAAAAAAACTTTACAAGCGAATCTATCTCGAACAGGACAAGAATCGCTTAATGGATTCCATTAAAAGAACTTACGGCTTCAAAGTATACTTCGACGTTATGCAGGAAATGCTTTCGACTATGGATACGACCAAAACGACTCTGGATAGCACATGGTTCGAAAAGATTACTCCGACAATGAAGTCGAGAGTAATATATACATCGATGAATAAAGATACTAAAGTTGGCGACTTCGTACAGGAATTAAAGTCTAATTCGGATTTAAGGGCTACTCCTTTGACTACAGACGGCTTTACTCGCGCAATCAACAAGCTGACCGACCCGGAAGCGTTCGAAAAAGCGACCGTTAACATCGAGACAGAGTATCCTGAATTTGGCATCTTGATTAAAGAATTCTATGACGGTATTTTGCTTTTTAAAGTTGAGACTTTGGAAGTATGGGACAAGCTAAAATTTGATTCCACGCTTGCCCGCGCTTATTACGATTCAACCAAAACACGCTATAAAACCCAACCTAAATACGATATTTCCGAAATATATGTAACAAGCGATTCGCTTGCCCAGCACATCTATTCTGAATTAAAAGCCGGAGCGGAGTTTTCCGATTTGGCTGAAAAATTCACTCAACGCACAGGTTTTCGCGAAAAGAAAGGCCACTGGGGTAAAATCGGTGAAAAGGAAAACAAATTAGCTAAAATTGCGGCTGATATTCATTTAAAAGAAGGGGAATACTCAACGCCTCAGGCATACGAAAAAGGTTTTTCCATTATACGATTGAACCTGTTCGAACCTGTCAGACAGAAAACATTCGAAGAGGCAATTCCTGATTTTGCGCCTGCAGTTCAGGATATTTTACAGAAAAAATTATCTGATGAATGGATTGCCAAGCTTAAGAAAAAATATAATATCACGATTTTTGAACAGAACCTGAAAATGATTCGCAAATAATTTTTTAAGATAATTAGCACTATCAGCTCAAAAAAAATGAAGATAAGAACAATTCTATTGATGATTATTGCATTGATTCTTTGCATTGTAAAACTCGTCGCTCAGCCTCAAAACGGTGAAACAATTGATAAAATAATCGCCGTTGTCGGCAATGAAATAATCATGCTCTCCGACCTCGAAGGGCAATTGATGCTCTATTCGATGCAAGACCCTTCGATAAACCCCAATGACCCTGAAACGCGTCAAAAACTGCTCGATATGATGATTAACGAAAAACTCGTTATCACCAAGGCAATCGAAGATTCAATCGAAATCACCGACGACGAAATCGAACAAGGCTGGCAATACCAGTTAGCTAATCTGATACAACGTTACGGCGACGAGAAACGCATCGAAGATATTTACGGAATGTCGGTTGCCCGTATTAAAAGCGAATTCCGCGACGACATTCGCAAGCAGCTTCTTGCGCAAAAACTACGTGCCAAGGAATTCGGCGAAACTACTGTAACACAGCGCGAAGTTGAGTTGTTCTTTAATGAGTATAAAGATTCTATACCGGATATTCCCGAAGAAATTGAGCTGTACCATATAGTCAAAAATGTCGAATCGAGCAATAATCAGCGCGACGAAATATTGCTTTTAGCGCGTCATGTCCGTGATTCGATCGTCGGAGGCGGTGATTTCGCTGATTTTGCCCGAAGATACAGCAGCGATTACGCCTCTGCTGCTTCTGGCGGAGAACTTGGCTGGTTCGAAAAAGGCAAGCTTTACAAGGAATTCGAAGATGCCGCTTTCAATTTGCTCGAAGGTCAAATATCCCAGCCGGTCGAAACGCCATTTGGATTGCATTTGATTCAAACGCTACGCAAAAACAAGGATTCGGTGTTCACACGCCATATTTTGTTCAGAATTGGTCTCTCCGAAGAAGACAGAACCAAAGCCCGCAATGCGCTTTTGGAATTACGCGCTGAAGCCTTGAAAAACAACAATTTCGAGGAATTAGCGCGAAAATTTTCCGATGAGCGCGAAACCCAGGGCTTTGGCGGTTTTCTCGGCAAGTTTTCCCGTGAGTATTTACCCGGTTCATTAGCCGAATTGATAGATTCGATGAAAGTTGGAGACATCACCGAACCGATATTATATGGCTCTGAACCGAAGATGTCTTACCATATCATATTTAAAAAGCGCGTTATTCCTAAGCATCGCCCAAATATGGAAGACGATTATAATGATATAAGCCAGCTTGCCACTAACTACAAACAGAACAAAAAATATTTGGAATGGATCGAAGGATTACGGAAAACGATTTATTGGGAAATTGTAAAATAGCATGAACAACACTTACGGCGTTATCGGATGCGGAAAAGTCGGCACAGTAATCGCGAAAAAACTTGCTTTAACCGGAAAATTGGCATGGATAGCAGCGCATTCCGAAGCGTCGTATAGACGAGCAAAAGAGTTATTTGCCGATTCGAACATACAAATTTATTCCAGCATTGCACAAATCGTCTCTCCTGCCGGAGCGCTGTTATTGGCGGTATCGGATACCGCTTATCCGCAGGTCGCAGAATCGCTTGCCGCTCATTTCGGGGAAAGACTCAACGGCTGCCATGCAATTCATTTTTCCGGCAGCATTCCTGTTGAAGTATTGAATCCTTTGAAATCGCACGGAGCTTTTATTTCGGCTGCTCATCCATACCAAACCTTTAACGGCACTGGAGAGAACATTTTGGACAGCATTCCTTTCGGTACTGTTTCGAATGAGGATTCGGCTACTGTAGCCCAGTTTATCGACGATGTCGGAGGTATACAAGTACCACTTGACACGCTATCGACTGTACAAAAAACGCTTTATCATATTACTGCTGTTGCGATTTCGAACTTTGCTACCACCGCTATGTCGCTCGCTCGCTCTGTCGCTGATGCAGCTGGTATTGATGCGAAAGTATTTTTTAAGCGCTTGGCAGAAACAACGTTGCAAAACAACCTCGACGATATTGGTAACCCAACGATTCCATTAACCGGCCCCGTTGCAAGAGGCGATTCGGAAATGATTTTACGGCATTTATCGGCATTAAGCGCTTATCCCGAGATGCAGAAAGCTTATATTCATTTCACCGCCGCAACATGCGAATTGGCGCTCTCTTACGGAAAAATTTCTGCCGAGCAATATGAAGCGTTGATGAGTATGTTGAATTTTTAGTTAAAAAAGTCGGGTATCGGCTTACATTACGCTGTTTTCGAAATAACATTAGCCACATATTGAACCAGAGCCAGCATTTTTGAATAGTTCATCCGCTTGGGTCCGATTAAACCGATGGAACCTGTAGCGGAGCCAATGCTATAACCAGATACTATTAGGCTGAAATCTTCCAACTCTTGTTTTTGCATTTCGCTGCCGATAAAAACCCGTGCTCCCGGTTCGTAGCGCTCATTTTGGTCGAGAATATGGATAATCATGTCTTCGCTTTCAATCAGCTCAATGACACCTTTTACCTTGTGTAGGTCTTCGAATTCTGGATGAGACAACATGCTTTGCGCACCGGCGATATGAATACGCTCGGTTGTCTTGTATAACTCGAAAATCTTATCAAGCGAGTCTATGAACAACCTCACCAAAGGCGTATGGAAATAAACCGAATCGCCAATCAAATCTAAGAAATTGTCTTTCAAGAACCTTAAGGGTTTTCCCGATATTTTTTCATTTATATACTGCGAAATATATGCAAGGCGGCGTGAGTCTATTTCAAATTCGGCTTCGAGCGTTAGCGTTCGCACGATGTTCGAATCGAGCGCTAAAACGATAAGCAATCGGTTCGACGAAAGTTCGATTAGTTCAATTTTTTCGACGATGAGATTAGTAATCAAGGGTATTTCAACAATTCCGAGATAATGGGAAAGAAAACCGAGCAATCGCGATGCTTCCTTGAGAATCATTTCGGGTGAATTGCCTGAGATGCTTTCTTGGACAGCTTTGATTTCAACATCTGTTAATTCAATCAAATCCATGATAGAATCAACATATAGCCTATAACCTTTATCGGTCGGCACTCGTCCGGCGGAAGTATGCGGATGGCTGATAAGTTCCATCGCTTCGAGGTCGGACATGACATTGCGAATTGTTGCCGGACTTAGTTTAAGTTCACGCTCGAGCAAACGGGAAAGATTTCTCGAGCCAACGGGCGAAGCATGCAAAATATATTGCTGGATTATCGACCGTAGTATTGACTTTTCACGT
This sequence comes from uncultured Hyphomicrobiales bacterium, assembly GCA_964386275.1. GTDB lineage: Bacteria > Bacteroidota > Ignavibacteria > Kapaibacteriales > UBA2268 > CAYLSY01. Next base: position 323 of record CAYLSY010000039.1, on the reverse strand, counting down.
TCGCTAAGTTGAATTGTTTGAGCGTTAAGTTCTTGCATTAATGATTTTTTAATTTTATTATTTAATATTGATTATGTAAAGTCAGTTAACTCGTATTGGTGATGGTAATCCCCCTTGCCTTGAATATTTAAAGAGAAAGTCAAAATTAATAGTCAAGACAATCAATTGATTTATTAATTTATAGAGACCTCTAAAAAATAAACAAAAATGATGTTGTGGTGCTGAACTTGTTTTCGGGCATCCATCCTTCAAAGTGTGAGCCAATCTTCAAGATGGATTCCGGGTCAAGCCCGGAATGAACTGTGTTCTTCGAACACTGTTCA